>DAOQPR010000043.1:0-13032 GCA_035333265.1 Anaerolineales bacterium | reverse complement strand
AACAACAATGCCACAGAAAGCAGGAAATTATCCAAAACAGGCGCGAGGTTGGTCAACATCCAGCCGCCAGCCCCGGCAAATAAAGCAATGGCCAGCAAAACGCCCAGCCAGATTCCCAGCGGCAGCCAGGAATGCCGGTCAGACTCGGAAGGCAGCATGGTGCTGGAGACGGCAAAAATAAGATAAAACCATAAATAAAAATCTGGGATCGAAGGGACGAGGCCTACACCCATCCAGAATAATCCGTATTGCCCGTTGCGGAAAACATCCCATAGTGTATCCAATTGCATTTGATATACACCAACATAAGCAATAAGCAGTGTCCCGGCGATCAGGGGCGCCAGACCAATTAGCGAGTCACGCACAATATCTGTCCGCTCGGTCTCCACGTATCCCATTTGCAATCGGCCATCTCCCAACGCCTGCGGGACTACGGAAAATTTTCCAGTGCGCACGCGCAAGAGTTTTGCCATAAGAAAGTGACTCAATTCATGCAAAAACACCCCCGGAAAAAACAGCATCGAAAATCCGCCGATGGTTATCGGCTTGCTGCGGGTCAATAACAATAAGACAATTTGAATCTCACGATGCAAAAGCCGCTGGAGAAAGACCAGCGGCAGGAGCATCATCACGAACCAAAGCAGACCAATGAACTGCACAGCTATTTCACTGCGGCTCTGGCAATCGCAAGGAAATCATCCACTTTTAAACTGGCGCCACCCACAAGCGCACCGTCAATATCCGGCTGGGAGAAAAACTCCGCCGCATTCGCCGCCGTAACCGAACCGCCATACAGAATGCGAATCGCTCCGGCAGTTTCTGCGCCAAACATCTCCTGCAACACCAGGCGGATCACACCATGTACACCCTGAGCGTTTTCGGCGCTGGACGCCTTACCCGTACCGATTGCCCAAACCGGTTCGTATGCCACAACAATCCGCTGAGCAAATTCAGCCGAAACACCTTTCAATCCGAGCCGGGTTTGCGATGAAACAATATCAGCAGTCTGGCCAGCCTCATACTGGGCAAGTGTTTCGCCCACACAAACAATGGGGGTCAACCCGGCTTTTTCGGCGGCCAGCAATTTTTTGTTCACGGTTTCGTCTGTTTCTCCAAAATATGTTCGGCGTTCGGAATGTCCCAGGATTACATACCCGCATATTTCCTTCACCATGCCTGGGGCAATTTCACCAGTGAACGCACCCTTTTCCTCCCAGTGCATATTTTGAGCGCCCAAGCCGACTTCACTCCCGGCAAGTACCTCGGAGGCTGCATTTAATGCAATGAATGGCGGACAAACCACCCGCTCAACGTTTTTGATGTCATTCAAACCAGCCTTCAACGCGGAGAGCAAATCTCGCGTTTCCGCAATGTTCTTATTCATCTTCCAATTACCTGCAACAAACGATGTTCTCATTGTCATTCCTCATTGAATGGATTTTAATAATTCTTCAGCCATGGCATGTACCCAATCGGGTGCGGCTGGGTCTTGTGAAAGCGTAGTTAAAATAGTGGTTGCCTCTTGCATATTTCCATTCTTGATTGCAATCTCCGCCTTCAACAAATGGACTTCGATCAACTCTTGGGAAAGCTTTTCAGTCTCGGCAGCGAGTGTTGCCGCCTCGTTTACATCGCCATTATATAAAGCATAACGTGCCCGGACAAGAGTACTTAACGGCCCATACATCATTTCGATTTGGTTGACTGGAATGGTGAGTAAAAAATCGGCCCGATCAGAAGCCTTATACAAAGCCTCCCGTAAACCCTCTTTTACCTCTTCTGGCATTCCCGTGCCCTCCGCACGATAAATCGGCCCTACATTCATATATGAACGTGCTGCGAGAAGCCACACCCCTTGTTTTGCATATTCCTGGCCAGCAAATAAATAAAAATCCTTGTTATCACGCCCGGCCAGATTGGAAGCCTGCCCAAACTCCTCAATAGAAGCGAGTTCAAGATTGTCATGCCACAAGGCCAGCGAAAGTTGCACATGCGCGTTAGGGTCACCGGGATTCTGCTTCACTAACTCACTTGCTGCGGCAAGTTCCGGGCTCATTTGACTCAATGGAATCATGGTAGGTGTTGGGCCGCCGGGCGGAGGAAGAGGTTGCTCATTTTGTCCTGGCGGAGGGAGCTGCCCATTTGGCGGCTGATTGGGATCTACAAATGGAGTAAGAGCAGCAGGGACAGGCATCAGAGTAGAAGTGGCTTGAGGTGCTGCACCCAGCAATAAGAGTGAGTTGCGAAGCGCGAGAAATCCGAATCCAAAACAGAGGATGGTTACGAGACCAACTCCGACCCACACCCATGGAGTTCGCCTCTGTTCCGACCTGGCAACTGGCTTCTGTTTCTGAATCTGTTTTTCCGCTGGTGCTTGAGCTGCTGGTTTTTTGTCGGGCTTTTCCTGGGCAAACCGCATGGTGATATCCGTACCGCGCATGGGTACCCCCGCCTCCAGCCAGGCCGATTTAAATGCCCCGATCAACTCTTCCACGGTCTCAAAACGGTCAAGGCGATCCTTCGCCAGGGCCTTAAGTAAAACGCGTTGAACAGGCTCCGGCACTTTGGGGTTGACATCCATCGGCAGAGGTAGTGGTGTGTAAATATGATCATGAATAATGGAGAATGGGGTATCTGCGTTGAAAGGGACCTGCCCAACGACCATCTCATACAACATGACACCAAAAGAATAAATATCTGTTTTGCCGTCCAGATCCTTCTTGCCCATGGCTTGTTCAGGAGAAATATATTGGGGTGTGCCCATGATCGAATCAGCAGAAAGAGTGGACTCACCGGCCTGCGCAATTCGTGCCAGACCAAAATCTGCTAGATACATCATCCCCTCTTTGGAGATCAGCACATTGGAAGGCTTAATATCGCGATGCAATACCCCCTGACGATGCGCATACGCAAGAGCCGACCCAACGGTCTCAACCACCTGGTCGATCTCTTTTGCCGAGAGAGGGCCTTCATTCATGCGTGCTTTAAGAGTATCTCCCTCAATAAATTTCATAACCAGATACGGCCGTGACTCATGTTCGGCATAATCGTAAATGGGAACAATGTTTGGGTGTTCCAGTTTTGCCACTACACGTGCTTCTCGTTGAAACCGGTTGATGAAGGTGGAATCTTCATTGAAGGCTTGATGCAACACCTTCAAGGCAACATATCGATCCAGGGCGGCGTGATAGGCTTTATAGACTGAAGCCATTCCCCCCTGACCCAATTGTTCGATGATTCGATATGGGCCTACATTTTCACCGGGTTTAAATGCCATAATAGAAGAGTCTCCACGTCATAATTTACCTTATTATAGCCGAGTGGAATAGACTGTGGTTACATGGTTGTAAATTGAATGTAAACTGATATGAAAAAAGCGGGCAGGAAAATCCTGCCCGCTTAATCAGAACCGTTTCTAAAAAAGTTTATTGAGTAGGGACATCAACTGTTACATTCACGATGCCATTTTCAGGGGTAAATGTAACCGTATAAGGCTTGAAGGAACCATCGCCACAATTGACCGTCCATTCTTCCTTCCACACACCCGCCCCATCCGGTTGTTGAACGACTGCAATCGTTGTTCCATCCGTTGTTGGAGTCGTACAGCCGGAAATTGCTCCAACGATCTGAACCGAGAGCCAGGCTGTATAACGTGTACTTTCATCCGCCAAGCCACCCTGGGGCACATCCCCACTTACATCAAAGTCAGGAATCGGCACATCTGTGCTTTGAGGGTCAATGGGGTTGAAGGGGATTTCAGTAGGAATATCCAACTGCTGAATTTCCTGAGCCACACGCTGCGCTTCCAAATAGGCTTGATATCCATAATAACCGGCAAGGCCTGTCACAACGCAGCAACAACATAATACGACAGCGACGACAATACCAATGATTAAATTTCGGTTGCTCTTTGGCTGTTCCATCTGGGGAACTGGGTTTGTCTCCATAACTTCTCTCCTTTAAACTTGATGCGCGCATTATAAAGAAGAAAAGAGCAGGCGCAAATAAATTGTGCCTGCTCCATTAGTCCTAGTTCCCAAATAACTTATTAAAAGTGGAAGGCCTAGTACATCCGAGATTAATTGCTTTTGACCTTCGTATTTATTTTGTTTGGGTACCAGATGAATCAGTGATTACTTGTCGTTCAATGCTGCTACGCCGGGCAATTCTTTGCCTTCCAGAAATTCAAGAGAGGCGCCGCCGCCGGTCGAAACATGCGTCATCTGTTTGTCAACACCCGCCTTCTTGACGGCACTGGCTGAGTCGCCACCGCCAATCACTGTAGTTGCCCCAGATTCGGCAAGGAGTTTCGCCAGTGCAAATGTTCCCTCGGCGAATTTCGGCATTTCGAAGACGCCAACGGGTCCATTCCAAACGATCAATTTGGCTCCGTCTAATGTGGCTTTATACAAACTGACAGTTTTCGGTCCTACATCCAACATGCGCCAGCCTGCGGGAATCTTATCCACATCCACAACCTGTGAATTGGCTTCTGCATCGAACTTGTCAGCAATGACCGCATCTACAGGGAGGACGAGTTTATCGCCCAGCTTGCCAAGCAGGCTTTTGGCAGTTTCCAGTGACTCGGCTTCTACAAGACTATCTTGCATATTCAACCCCTTCGCCGCAAGGAAGGTATTTGCCATACCGCCGCCAATGATAAGTTTGTCACATTTTGAGGCAAGGGTTTCAACGACAAGGATCTTATCGCTGATCTTGGCTCCACCCAGAATAGCAATATAAGGATGTTCAGGGCTAGAGACCGCTCGTCCGAGATATTCCAATTCCTGTTCCATCAAAAAGCCGGAGACGGCAGGCAGGAAACGGGCAATACCTTCTGTCGATGAGTGGGCGCGGTGTGCAGAACCAAATGCATCGTTGACATATACGTCGGCAAGTGCCGCCATTTGCTTGGCAAGTTCGAGGTCGTTTTTCTCTTCGCCTTTATGGAAGCGAGTATTTTCAAGCATGACAACATCGCCGGGTTTGAGACCCTTGGCAATGGCTTCCACTTCAGGCCCCACACAGTCAGGCGCCATGGTCACTGGTCGATTCAGCAGGGTGGATAAAACTTCGGAAGCAGCACGCAGGCTGAATTCCGGGTCGGAGCCGCCTTTAGGGCGTCCCAAATGGCTGGCGAGCAGGAGCGAGGCTCCCTGATCCAAACAATATTGGATGGTTGGCAATGCGGCTTTGATGCGTTTATCATCGGTGACTTTCCCATCTGCCATGGGGACGTTGAAGTCCACGCGCATGAAGATCCGTTTGCCTTTGAGGTCAATGTCTTTTACGGTTTTCTTGTTCATGTTTCCACCAAAAATATAGGGGCGGGTTTACCCCGCCCCTACCAGATATTACAGAGATTTCGCCATCAACGCCGCAAGATCGGCTGTACGGCAGGAGTAACCCCACTCATTATCGTACCAGGTGACGACTTTGATGAAGTTGTTCTTTTCCTTGCCCAGAACAGATGTGAAGGGCAGATCGACCGACGAGCTATAGGAGCTGCCTTTGAAGTCCATGCTGACGAGTGGTTCGTCCACGGCTTCGAGAACACCCTTGAAGCGGGGTTCTTTGGCGGCATCACGGAACATTTGGCGCAGTTCTTCAGTGGTGGTCTCTTTTTCAACTTCAGCAGTGAAATCGACTACAGAGACTGTAGGAGTCGGAACGCGCAAGGAATAGCCATCGAATTTGCCCTTGAGATCGGGGATGACGAGTGCGACAGCTTTTGCAGCGCCAGTGGTGGTCGGGATGATATTCAGACCAGCAGCGCGAGCACGGCGCAGGTCGGAGTGTGGAAGGTCAAGCACTTTCTGATCGTTGGTGTAGGAATGTATCGTGGTCATGAAGGCGCGCTTGATGGTGAGTTTGTCGTGGACAACTTTGGCCGCTGGAGCCAGACAGTTCGTGGTGCAGGAAGCGTTGGAAACGACATGATGCTTGGCAGGATCGTACTTGTCTTCATTGACGCCCAACACGATGGTGAGGTCTTCACCTTCCGCAGGTGCGGAGATGATCACTTTCTTAGCACCGCCGGAAGTGATGTGATTGACAGCGCCCTTAACAGTCTTGCCCTTTTTGTTCACACCATCATCCTTGATGGTGAATAAACCGGTGGACTCGATCACAATATCCACGCCCAAATCCTTCCAGGGAATGGCAGCCGGGTCGGTTTCCTTGAAAACCTTGACCTTCTTGCCATTGATCAACAAACCATCGTCTGCAACTTCGACTGTGCCATTGAAACGGCCATAGGTTGAGTCGTATTTCAGCAAATGGGCCATCGTCTTTATGTCGCCGATGTCATTAAATGCAACGACCTCAAGTTCCTGGGGGTAGTAGTCACGGATCGCCTTCAACACCTGGCGGCCGATACGACCAAATCCATTAATACCAACTTTGATTGTCATGGGAAAATCCTCCGATGAAGTTTATGTCAGAGTACACGGGGTCAAATTTTGTGTTGCCTCTGGTATGGTCATTCATACAAGTTGAATTTTACTTCTTTTAGGTGAATTTGTGAATTTTAGTACGTCTATGATTTCTTGTGACAAATGTAATCGATTACCGCCCGAAGAAGAGCTAACTTAGTGGACCTGTCCGTTCTAAAAATATATTCATGACACTCTTTGCCAATTTATTTGAGTCGTGCCGCCAGGGGTATGAATCATCTGCAAGGTCAGTACTATATGTGCGTTCGTCTGTTTGAGTCCGCTCGTCGATCTTGACATATGCTGAGCCAGGCTGCAACTTCCCGATGAAATTCCTGTTGCAAAGGATGACATCAAACACATCCGAACCAATATGCTCTTCCAACGCCCGTACATGATCAAAGACACTGAAGGAATCGGTTTCACCTTCCTGAGTGGCAATATTGCACACATAAATTTTTATGGCGCGACTGGCACGTAAACTTGCCAGTAAATCATGAACGAGTAAATTCGGCAATAAACTGGTGTAAAGGCTTCCAGGGCCAACCACGATCACTTCAGCATTTAACAATGCCTGAATTACAGGTGGAAAAGCAGGTGCATTGTCCGGCTCGAGCCAGACCCGCCGAACCCGGCCCGCCATGTTCGGGATTCGACTCTCCCCTTCCACACGAACTTCATTAGAGGAATGCGGCAACTCCATGCTGGCAACCAATTTCACATCATGTAATGTAGAGGGAAGAACGCGTCCGTTCACTGAAAGGACGCGGCCTGATTCAACGACAGCAGATTCAAAACTTCCGGTAATATCGGCCAACGCTGTAATAAATAAATTCCCAAAAGAATGCCCTTCCAAGCCAGGTGCTCCGCTAAACCGGTACTGAAAAAGCTGCGTAAGCATATCTTCATCGTTGGACAATGCTGCCAGACAGTTGCGAATATCACCGGGTGGAAGGATGCCAAAAGTCTCTCGAATCTTTCCAGAAGAGCCACCATCATCCGCTACTGTGACAACCGCGGTTAGATTCCTCGTAGATTGTTTTAAGCCGCGAAGCAACGTCGATAACCCATGACCGCCGCCAATTGCAACCAGGCGAGGTCCGCGTTGGCGGCGTTGAAAATCAGCCAGTGCATCGACAACATCCGAACCAGGGCGGATAAATGGTTTCAGTAAAGCACGATAAATTTTATAGGCGCCATACAAAAACAAACCCACCCCCAAGCCGCCAAAAATCACGGCGCGGACGATACGTGGAAGAAACCTTAAGGATGCAATGGACAGAACCGTCAATAAGGTTGGGTCTGCCGAGTCTGTCCGATAAAGATCGATCAAAATAACTGCAAACCCGAGTCCGAGCAAGGTTACACCGAGAAAAATAAAGAATAACCAGCGTTTGATACCCAGGCCAGGACGAAGCCAGCGAGGCAAACGAATTAAACGCTGCCAATAATTGTATAGCCGATTGATGAGCATAAAAAAGATAATAGCAGGGAAGATAGACAGAGTCAAATATCAAGGAGGTAATCTATGCCCTTAAAAGGGTAAAAAAGGCATTACGGTATAATGTGTCACATGTCACTAATCATTGCCGTTGATATCGGCGGAACTCAAATGCGGGCCGCTTGCTATGCGCATGACAAGCTTCAGCCCATAAAACAAAAGAAAATTCCAACCCGCGCTTCTGAACCCGGAGGGTTGGCCCGTCTCATTAGCGTGATCGAAGATGTTTGGCCGAAAAATGAAGAAGTTTCAGCCATAGGCCTTGGTTCTCCAGGGCCTCTTGATCCACACACAGGCTATTTGCTTGCTCCCCCAAACAATCCGGAATGGCATAATTTTCCATTGGCACCAGAGGTTGAAAAACAGTTTGGTGTGCAAACGTGGCTCGATAATGATGCTAACCTCGCCGGTTTGGGAGAATATCGCTTCGGTGCCGGAAAAGGACACCACCATGTGCTTTACATCACCGTCAGCACAGGAATTGGGGCAGGTGTCATCGTGGCTGATCGTCTCTTGCAGGGATACCATGGGTTGGCTGCCGAATTGGGTCATGTGATCATTGACCCCAATGGCCCGCCATGCTCGTGTGGATATAGCGGGCATTTGGAGGCATTCTCGTCCGGACCCGCCATCGTGAAGTATGTGCTCGGGGAACTGGAAGCAGGAACAAGGTCCGTGTTGAAGCGGGATAAAAAGATGACGGCTCGTGACGTATCAGATGCGGCTCAACAAGGGGATGAGCTTGCGATCAGAGCATATCAACGAGCTGGGGAATATTTGGGAATTGGCGTTGCCTCCTTCCTTCATGCTTTCGATCCATCTATCGTGATCTTTGGAGGAGGGGTTTCTCAGGTGGGAGGTTTGTTGTTCGATTCATTCGATGCGAGCCTGAAAAAGCGTGTTTTCCATCCGCGCTATTTGGAAGGATTGGTTATCTCACGCGCTGAATTGGGGGATGATGCCGGGCTGTTAGGCGCGCGCGCCCTGGCTGAAATGAAAGCTGGATTATAAAATTTCAAGGAGAATGTATGGCGAATAAAACAGAAAGCATCTCAAAACTGAATGTGCCCGGTCCGAAAACAAAGGCTATGATCGAACGGGATAACAAAGTGATCTCCCCGTCCTATCCGCGCGGATATCCGTTCGCCATGGATCATGGAAAGGGAACAGAGGTTTGGGATGTGGACGGCAATCGTTTCTTGGATTTCATGGGAGGCATTGCGGTTGTCGCAACCGGGCATTCACACCCACAGGTGGTGAAGGCTATTCAGGAACAGGCGGAAAAATTCATTCATATCTCTTCTGATTTTTATCATGAGAATTGGATACGGCTTGGGGAAAAATTAAGTGAGATCGCGCCTTTTGAGGAAGACGCGCTTTCGTTTATGACAAATTCGGGCACAGAGGCTGTGGAAGCTGCCATCAAACTGGCGCGATATCACACCAAGCGCTCGAACTTCATCGGTTTTACTGGCGCGTTTCATGGCCGTACCATGGGAGCAGTGACCTTTACTGCCAGCAAGGCGAAGTATCACAGTGGATTTTATCCGCTGATGAATGGTGTGACTCATGCTCCCTTTCCCAATCCGTACCGACCGGTCCTGGAACGACGCAAAGGGGAGGATTATGGGGAGGCTGTCGTTCGGTATATTGAGGAAGAGATTATCGCTCAAATCCTTCCGGCTAAAGAAGTGGCTGGTGTTTTGGTTGAAACAATTCAGGGTGAAGGCGGATATATCGTGCCGCCAGATGGTTTCTACCCTGCGTTGCGAAAATTCTGCGATAAGCATGGGATTCTTTTGATCCTGGATGAAGTTCAATCAGGGATGGGGCGCACTGGTAAATGGTGGGCGATCGAACATTTTGGTGTCGAACCGGATATCATCACATCGGCCAAGGGCATTGCTTCCGGTATGCCTCTTGGAGCGTGCATTGCGCGAAAGTCTGTGATGGATTGGGAGATTGGTACGCATGGCAACACATACGGAGGGAATCCCATTTCCTGCGCTGCCTCTTTGGCAACCATTGATCTGCTTGAAAAACAATATCTGCAAAATGCAAAGGAAATGGGCGAGTATGCAATGGATGCCTTGCAAGAGATCCAGGCCCGCCATCCCAGCATTGGCGATGTCCGCGGCAGGGGTTTAATGATCGGTGTGGAGTTCGTGAAGAATCGAGAAACCAAAGAACCCGCCAAGAAACTGACCGAGCATGTTGTCGACCTTGCCTTCGAGCGTGGTTTATTGATGCTTTCCTGTGGTCAGAGCGTAATCCGGATTGCGCCGCCCCTCTCCATCAACAAGAGTGAGATCGACGAAGGGCTTGCCGTTTTTGAAGAGGCATTGACGTTGGCCGAAAAGCATTAAGTCAATTATCGCAAGTTTTAAAATTCAGCTTAATCCAAAACCCCTTCTGCGAGAAATCTTGCAGAAGGGGTTTTGGATTGCGACGAAAGTATGGAACAAAAGAACAGGAGGGTATGAAAGCGATTTACTTATTCATACTCGGTCAGGATGGTATCAATTGGCACTTCGGTATGTTGCTCAACTTCACCTGGAAATGGATGTGTGGTTTTATTAAAAATATCTTTTAGGCGTTCCCATGTTTTTTGATCTGGCTCCATAAAAGTTGCTTTGGTATGGGCAAGTTCGGTTTGAACGGTATTGAAAATTCTGAACGCCTGGGGAATATTTTCCTGGGCAAGTTCGATCTCACAAAGCACAAGCAGTCCCGCCAAGGCCCCTGTATGGGAACCAACAAATTGATTACCACGAATACTTTGCATACAATAGAAGCGGGCATTTCTTAAATCCCCGGAGTGTAAGGCGGCATAGGCCATCATGCGCTGCGGAAACGGTTGTTGATATTCGTTGCCAATGGCCTGGAAAATGCGAAAAGCCCGTTCAGCATATTGACCTGAGGCTTCAAAATCTTCGAGCACATTGCACAACAGCGCCATGTTAGCCAGTGAAATTCCCATGCTAATCCGATCATCGATCTGGATCGCAGTTTGTAAGGCATTCTCAAAAACAGGCAAGGCTTCAGAAAGTTTTCCATCAAACCGCAAACAGTCGGCTTGCACTCTCAACGCATAGCACTCAGCCCATACATCTCTGGCTTTCAAGGCAATTGCAAGGGCTTCTTGAAGCGCAGTCCGAGATTCGGAATATTTTTTCATTTCATAAAGTAATCTGGCAAGGCTGGTCAGGGATAGGCTCAAACGATGATCCAGACCTAATTCTCTGCTGAGGTTTATGGCGCTCTGCAATGCAAGCAGCGCCTCATTTTCCTCCTTAAGCTCACGATGAATATCGCCCAAATAGAATAAGGCCCCGAGTACCAGGCTGCGATCTTCAACACGTTCGGCAAGGATGAGAGAAGCGCGGCAATAATCTTTTGCCTGGGTCAGGTTATCGCGCCAATAGGAATGTGCGCCAGTCAAATATAGTAATTCCAACTTCCATGCCGGGTGTCCTTCTGCCAGCGGAAGATAGGACTTTGCTTTTTCCAACCCTTCTTGAAAGTTGCTATGCCGCAGCCAGACTTTTCCCATTCCAACTGAAAGGCGCATCCCATCTTCGACGGAGGTTGGTGATTCGATACCCCAATCCAACGCGGCCCGAATATTGTTATGATCGGCTTCCACCAGGGTTCGAATTTCACGCGGAAAGGTCTGTTCCATTTGTGAAGCAAAGCCGCCAGCCCAGGTTGCGTAATATTTCAAATGACGATCGCGTACAGATTCGCGCTCTCCAAGTTCTTCCAGCTTTTGGGCTGCAAAATGTTGAATTGTATCCAAATAGTGAAACCGGGAGTGACTATCGGAAACAACCAGTGAACGGTCTATCAGTTGCAAAAGCAGAGAGTAAATTTCCGTGCTTGGAATGGAGGCATCGCTGCAAACTACTTCGGCGGCTTCGAGCGTCCAGCCGCCGGAGAAAACGGACAGTCTCCTGAATAGGATTCGCTCGGTTTCGGTTAACAGGTTGTAACTCCACTCCACAGCTCCCAGCAATGTCTGACGCCAGGCTGGCTGATCGCGCCGGCCGCGCGTGAGCCATTGGAATCGGCGGTCAAATTGTTCCAGCATGGCAGCCAGGCTGAATGTTCCAATGCGAGCCGCGGCAAGCTCAAGGGCGAGGGGCAGGCCGTCGAGGCGGCGGCAGATCTCGGCAACGGCAGAGGCGTTTTCGTCTGTCAGGCGAAAATCAGATCGAACAGCCCGGGCTCGGTCCATAAAAATCTGAATGGCGGGGGAATCGGATACCTGTGTGACACCTCCGCTGGGAACCACGAAAGGCTGAAGCTGAAATTCATGTTCTCCTTGAAGCCGTAACGCTTCCCGACTGGTAACCAGGAATTTGACGCCCGGCGCATTGTGCAATAAATTGGGTAAATGGCGCGCTGCCGGCAGAACCTGCTCGAAATTATCGAGCACGATCAACAGTTTTTTATCGCGGAGAAATGCCTGCAGGACCAATTGTCTGGAAGGAATCGCCTCTTCCTGAATATCAAGAACCTCTGAAACGATCCGAAATACGGCCTCTTCCTGGTCGACAGGAGCAAGATTGGCAAAGACGACCCCATTTTCAAAGTCTTGTCGAAGCATTTCGGCCACATGCAAAGCCAGGCGGGTTTTACCAACTCCTGGCGGTCCAATGAGCGTCACGAAGCGTACAGTTTTATCTAAAAGGATTTCAACAAGAGCTTTTGCTTCTTGCTCGCGGCCAATGATTGGGGAAAGTGCGCCGATGTTCCAATAAACACTGTTTTTGGGGGCTTCAGCCCCAGATACAAGTGAATTCTGCTGGGCCTGAGCGGCCAAACTCAGCAGATGTTCGACAACCTGCTCATCTTCATAGTTCAAGCCTAGCACCGGGATGAAACGCGCCTTAATTGTGGCGACATCGGGAACCCGCGCATTTTTTTCCAGGTAGCTGATGTAGCTGTAGTGATACCCCGCTTGGGCGGCCAGATCGCGCTGGGAGAGATGTGCGCGCTCGCGCAAATAGCGCAGCATTTCGCCGAAGGTGGAAAAACTATCAGGGGGAATTTCCGCTGTTTTGCGTGCCATTAAGCGCCGATTCTACACCAACC
>DAOQPR010000042.1:1923-13058 GCA_035333265.1 Anaerolineales bacterium | reverse complement strand
ACAGAGTCGGTGGGCTATGCTGGACCCAATTTTTTAAATGTCTGTGTCCTGCTGCAGACATCTCTGGATGCAGAACAAGTCAAGCATAAAATCAATCGTCCCATCGAAGCGCAAATGGGACGTGTACGCGGCGAGGATAAATATGCTCCGCGCCCAATTGATATTGATATTGTCTTATTCGATGAAACGCCGCACAACGTCCAAACGTGGGAGCAGGCATTTGTCATTGTGCCATTGGCAGAACTTGTGCCGGAGTTCAAAACTCACAGCGGGGAAACACTGTCAGAATTGGCGAAGCAGTTACAAGGTCAGGTGTGGATGCGAAAGCGGGAGGATGTCTCTAGATCCGCAGCGGTTCCGCGCCACGGTTGAGATGGTCCAAAAATTCCTGACGGGTATTGATGCTCTTGCGGAACGAGCCAAGCATGGCTGATGTGGTCATGCGGGCATCATGTTTTTTTACACCGCGCATCATCGCGCAAAGGTGTAGCCCTTCAACCACAACGGCCACACCCTGAGGCTTTAGTAACTGATGAATGAAGTCCGCGATCTGACGGGTCATGCGTTCTTGCACTTGTAAACGGCGGGCGAACATATCCACAATGCGGGGAATTTTTGATAGACCGATCACCTGTCCATTTGGGATGTAGGCAACGTGCGCGCGTCCCATGAAAGGCAGCATATGATGTTCACACAAGCTGAAGTATTCGATGTCGCGCACGATCACCATGTCATCATAGGTTACGTTGAAGATCGCGCCGTTGACGAGTTTATCCACATCGGTGCGATAGCCGCTGAGCAACTCAGGATACATGCGAGCGACGCGCTTGGGCGTGTTCTGCAACCCCTCACGGTCTGGGTTCTCTCCAAAAGCGGTCAATATCGCACGAATCGACTCTTCGATCGCTGCTGTGTTTATTTCTTCGTTAAAGGTTGGGCGTTCATCAAAATCTTCGTTGGCTTCGGGGTCTATCATCGCATCTCCAGTAATGATTGGTTTTGTCGATTGTATCTGATTTATTATAGGTACAGGAGTATGGTGTCCATTCGTGGAACAAGACCGCGTGCATGACACAAGGAAGGTAAAATATATTTATGACTAACGAACTTTATTCAAAAAGTACTTTCTTTGGCACATGGCTTGGCGCCGTTCTAGGTGTCATTCTTGGGGCTGGCTCGGGTGCTATTAGCGGCACAGGGAACGGCATTCTAACGGCTGCCATCATGGGACTCGTAACCGGGGCGATCAATGGCGCTCTAACCGGGGCGCTCGTTGTCCGCACTGCCGGGACGACTGGCGGTGTGAGCACAGGCGCATATACGGGCATGGCCTTTGGCGCTTTCCTTGGGTTGGTCTTTGGCATCCTGCTGCCTGAATCCTTTCGGCAGGGTGTGCTGGCATTGGATGTGCTCATTTTAAACGTCATCTTCTCTGGCCGGTTCGAGGCGGCGATCCTGTTCAGTTTCCTATTTTCGGTTCTTGCCACAGCGGTTGGCGCCTGGGTGGGTGGACGAAATCTAAGGAAGCGCAACTTAGCGTGATCGAATCTTTGCTCCAATATTGTTCCTCAGCAGTTCAAACAAAAACATCCCTGTTCAATTGAACAGGGATGTCCTTTATCTCAAATGTTGCTTATTTATGGCAACGGCAGGTTGAAAGACTTCTGCAGGAAAGCAGCCATCTGATCGCGGGTTACTGCCGTAGTAGGGCAGTATGCACCGCTGCCACAACCACCGGTAATGCTTTCGGCTGCCAATTGGGTAATCCACGCTGCTGCCCAGTAATTAGCAGGTACATCGCTGAACCCAGTATCACTAACAGAAGGCGGTGTATAGGTTGAACCATATTTCGCTTTGAGCAGGAAAACCGCCATCTGATCGCGAGTTACAGTACTATCGGGGCAAAAGTTCCCATTACCACATCCTCCGGTGATACCTTCAGCCGCCAGCTGTTTGATCCAAATCGCCGCCCAGTAATCAGCAGGAACATCTTTGAACCCCGTGCCAGCCCCCACTGCAGGTGGTGAATAAGAAGACCCGTGAATGCCGCGCAAAAGGAAAATCGCCATCTGAGCGCGGGTCACCGTACTGTTTGGGCAATAGGAAAGCGGAGAAGTGACACAACCTCCCGTGATCCCGGCATTATATATACTTTCAATATACTGCCAGGCCCAATGGCTTTGCGGAACGTCGATAAAAGTATTACCAGTATTGCCTGTATCACCATTCCATTCAGTGCCAATCACATTATTAGAGAGGGTCACACCACTTTTATTGCGAATCCAGGGTTCATTGTGGTAGGTGTTTCCAGTAATCGAAATATTAGAGTTCTTTTTATTATCAAGCGACAGACCTTTAGATTGGCTTGATGGCACAAAATTATTACTAAAGGTCACATTTGTCAGAGTACCACCCACCTGGCTTGAAAAGGCCATGATCCCAGCATGGCAATTTTCAACCTTATTCCCTGAGATCAACACATCTCTTAATTGAGCAACTCCGCCAGAGTAAGACTCTTCACCAAGCGCTATCCCAATAGTGTCGTTATTGGTCATGTCGGTACAATAGGAATAATTATTCAGAACCTGAGCCGAATAGGTATTGTCAATATAGATGTTCACATTGTGATTATCGTAAATGGTGTTATTCTCGATCAATACATTATTACTCAGTGTGGCAGCAATACCTTCCCCACAGGTCTCAAACACCGTATTCCCACGAAAGACCACATTTGAAGAACCCTTCTCGGCTTTAAGGCCGGATCCCCAATGTGTGTTATAGCAGGTAATTTTCCCGTTCGACAGGCTGCCATTTTCCAGAACCGAGTGATAAACAATATTGTTTTCGACAGTTATATATTTGCCTAATACCAATACGGAGTGGGAACGTGTCCCGGTGACGGTGAAGCCACGAACAACAACATTTTGCACATTCGCCGAGATCACGATCCCGTTTAGTTCTGTAGTATCAATGACCGCATTTTGACCTTCGACCGTCAAATCGCTTTTCGAGATGGTAAGTTTTTGGGTATATGTCCCGGGCAAAACAATAATCGTTGAACCAGCCGAAGCCACATTCATAACCTTGGTGAATGTCTTGCATGGGGCTGATTGAGTACATGTCCCTGAGTCACTGCCGCCTGTGCTGACATAATATGTGTTGGAAGCCTGCAGAGGGGAAGCCGATGGCGAGGCAGAGGCGCTTTGAAAACTCAATAGAGTCATGGCTAACACTGCCAGCCCGCTCATGAATTGGTAAGCTATCTTTCTCATGGTTTCTCCTGTTTTCTGGATGCATCTTTTTTATAGAACATCGGAAAATTCATTTGCATCCTCCCACATAGGATAACAAATCGTCTTTTTATAGAAGGGCGTGCAGCTAGTACCATGGTCCTAGTTTCATCTCCATTTCTGTAAGCCTTTCATTTTTGGAACGAAAAGAATCGTCTCAAAAACAAATCCTTTCTTGTATGCAAACAAAATTTTTTTATTTCATTTAGTGTTTAAAAATATATTTTTAAAAGTATTTCAGACAGCAGATAAATAAAAAATACGGTAAGATGTGAGCCAATAACTGTGGTGCTCAACATGCTTGAATTTTCTAAAACACGCTTTGCATTTCTTGATATTGAGACAACCGGCCTCTCCCCCTGGTTTGGGGATCGCGTTTGTCAGGTGGCAGTGATCATCACTGAAGGCAAACGCATCAAACGGACCCTTGACCTGCTCATCAACCCCGAGCGTGACCTTTCGCCGTCAGCGCTTCGAGTTAATGGCCTGGTTGATTCAAGCCTGGCCGGGAAACCAACCTTTGCCGATGTTGCAGACCAGATCGATGAAGCCCTAAAAGACGCAGTGGTTGTTTGTCATAACGCCAAATTCGACATTCAATTTTTAGACAACGAATATCGTAAGCTTAATCGCACCATCGAGTTCCCAAATCTCATTGATACTCTTCTACTTGCGCGCGATTATTACGAGCTGCCCTCTTACAGCTTGAATCATCTTTCGCAAGATTTTCAGATCTCTGCCAACATTCAAGGGTCACGCGCACTGGCAGATGCCATCACCATGAAGAATCTGTTCTTTGCAATGGCCGAATCATTGAAGACTATCAACAAATCTCTCGATGATCTGATCGGAATTTATAATTCCCCAGCCTGGCCACAGGAAGGCATTTACCTGCCCACCGAGTTAAGCGAGGCCATTCACAGCGGAAAACGTCTGTTCATTCAATACATGGACAAGGACGGCGAAACTTCCGAACGTTGGATATCCCCGAAAGAGGTAATTGGCCTTTCCGACTACCTCTACCTCCAAGCCTTCTGTCATACCCGCAACGCAGATAGAACGTTTCGGTTGGATAGAATCTTGAAGGTAGAAGTGGAAACAGTGAAATAAGACCTAGCGGCAGGGTAACCCTGCCGATTTTTTATCCACGCATATCTTTTGAGATCTGAGTCAGCGCGTTCTTGAAAACTTCATAGGGTTGCGCGCCAACAATGGCATATTTATTGTTAATGACGTAGGTCGGCACACCGGTCACACCGATCTGCTGCGCCCATTGAACCTGAGATGCAACATCCGCCGTGTACTTTCCAGCTTCCACAACTTGCTGCATATCGACTGCATCAAGCCCAGCCTCTTCTGCGGCAGAGCGAAGCACACTCCATGCGGAGGGATCTGCACCTTCGGCATAGACTTTCCTGAACACGATATGATGAAATTCATTCGCCTTGCCATGTTCACGGGCATATTCCGTGGCCTCATGCGCAAGACGTGTATTATATAATCGTTCAGTGGATCTAAAATCCATGCCATACATCTCTGCGATCATCTTCAGGCGTTCTTCCGAGCCGTTGGCGCGTGCCTGTTTGATGTAATCTGGCAGATCCTTGCCTTCAGGTGGGGTATCCGGCCTAAGATAATACGGTCGCCATTCTACCTCAATTTTGTATTCTTGTTCAAGTTTTTCGACCACACCCTGGCCGACATAACACCATGGTCATATATAATCGGAGAAGATGGTTAGTTTGAAATCCATTGGTTGTCCTTTATGTTTTGGAGTACGAATGTCTGACAGTCAATGGAACGAGCTTCTTACGTGGAACTAATCGTAGTAATACTGGGAACAGGGATATTCATCGCCGTTTGGTGAGACTGCCTTATAGGGATATTCTGAAGCATCAATGGCAAAGGCGTCGATCTTGTCTTTGGCAGAAGATAAAGCTTTATCTGCCTGCATACGGGCGAGGTGGAAGGATTGCCATGCATCATCAGGGTTGGTACGGCTGTAACGGATACAGGCCAGGGCGGCGGTAACTTTTTCATGGACAGAATCAGGCAGGGTCGGAGTCTGAAGCGCATTGACGAGTGGAGGAATGGCATCGTCGGAGAGTTCAACAAAGTATTGAGAGTCCAAATCCTCCACGGCGCTCCCGTTCAACTCGCGTTTAATATTTTGATTCACGATAAAGGCATCTACATTTAGGATGGGCAGGGAGATGGCAAACCCAAAGGAAGCGATGAGCATGGCAAAGGCAAACATGCGTTCTTTGCGGAGTATTTCAAGGACAATGGTGGCAATAAGAAGAAGGCCGATCCAGATTAGGAAGACATGGGTGTAAGTGCGCAGGCGTGAGAAACCATAGGCTGCCTCATAAAGATTAAGGCGTTGATAAGCGGAAACCAGAATTACGAGTAATAGAACGACCAATGTTACGCCCAAGCCGGAATAAATTTTTCGTTGGGTTTCGCTTTCGCGTTTTGTCACCGCACTAAGGCTGAGCAGCAGCATCAGGGAAAAGAAGGCAACTGCCACCAATTCTCCAAAGCCGCGGCGGGCATATTCGGCATAGGTGTAATCTTCCACATTGATGTTGGTCGTGCCGCCGAAAAAATATTGGAATTGGATGACGACAAAGGCTGTAAACAGAATAACTACACTGCCCAAAACGATGGTGGATTCGATGAAACCGAGGAAGGGTGGGATAACCGGTTTATCTTCACCTACCAGCTTTTCGTCCTTTGATTGAGCCGCAGCATGAAGATAAATGCCTGCCAGGGCATAGCCAATGACGAGAATATAGATCATGCGGAAGATATATTCAGGCAGATTCTCCAGCTTGAAGACGGAGATGAAATCATCCAGACGCTGATTAAAGACAACATCGGCAGAGGCAAACAGGGAAGCAAAGATCGCAACGATCGGCAGGGCAATGACCAGCCCACGCAGGATGGGCATGAAGTTATATTTTGAGGGCTGAACCCCTGCTTCTGCCTGGGTTTTGCGCGCCTCGGCCGTGAAGGTGATGGGCCGAATCAACAGGCTGCCCAAAAGGGCAAACGCCCGGTTGAAGTAATCGGTAAGGGAATATTGCATCCAACGCCCGCCAAGGTAGGTGACTGTGAAAATGGTCAGTACGAACATGGTGAACGTGTAGGAAAGGAAGGTTGTCATTGCTTCAGCGCGGATGAAGGTGACAACGGCGAAAAAACCGAAGAGCGGCAACAGCAGAAGAGTATTGCGATGTGGACGATGGTCATTGGAAAGAAGCAGGTAGAACCCTGCGATTAAACATGCCGTCCAAAAAATGGCAAAGTTGACACCCGGGGTATGTTTCCAAAAAAGAAAATCGAACAGCCAGCCGAGGATAAGAACAATGCTCCAGAGTTTATTGGGATTGTTTTTCATGGTCACTCCTGAATAGATTCGGCCTCACAGTGTGAGGAATGGGCTGAGGATAGCCCCGAAGGGCTTGCGGAGACTCTCAAAAGGTATCAGAAATTGGAAATTTATAACAGGTGTTTCAGGGGCCAGAATCGCAGAAAACCCAAAATTACAAATCGATGAGAATCGAAAATCGGCCTATTGACATCCGATTTAATTTGTGACATACTTTCAGCATTGTTCAGGGGGCACACAAATTGAACCGCCATCCTTATGAAAGGAGGAGGTGATGTCTAACATGGATAGTAGTAACAAACCCAGCGCTGTGGCATCCCTCCTCAAGTAAGTCAAGGAAGCCACAGCGCCCCACGATTGCCACCCGCAAGGGTGGCAGTCTGGTTTAAAAGCAAAAGACCTTCCCCGTAACGGGAAGGTCTTTTTACAGGTATTAGTATTTTCCTACAGAAGAGTCGACCTGCAGTGCATAGGCATCGATTCCCCCATGCACATTGAAAACATTTTTATAGTCGAAGCGCATCAACCAGGTGGTCACCTGCATGCTGCGATTGCCATGATGACAAAGAACATAAACGGGCATTTCCTGCGCTGTGACTGAATCTGGCAGCGCATCGGTTCCTTCGTCTGCCAACCGGCTCAGGGGCAGAACCTCAAGCCTGCTGTCTTCGATCCTGGCATAGCTAAACTCTGGCAATTCGCGCACATCCAACAAAACAAATTTCTCTTTGGACTTAAGCTTTTCAGCAAGTTCATTCACTGTAATTTCAGGGATCATAGACACCTTCTTTCAATTGCAACGTCTTATTTCTTCAGTGCTGGGATGTAGAATTTTTCTACGTATTCCTTGACCATGCGGCGGGTGGAAAATTGTGGGATGACGGTCTTCATCGACTCTTTCATGAAAGCGATCCATTCCTCGGACATCAAATCGCGCGGGTCGCGGTTGTAATACTTGGCGATGATCTGATGTTCGAGTGTGCTGTACAGATTTTCAGCATCGGCGGCGTCCTGCTCTTCATTCGAAGAATATTTGGTCTCGTCGCCAATCTTCCATCCATTTTTGCCGTTATAGGCCTCACACCACCAGCCATCCATGACGGAGAAGTTGGGCACGCCGTTGATGGCGGCTTTCATTCCGCTGGTGCCGCTGGCTTCGTAGGGCCGGCGCGGAGTATTCATCCATACATCAACACCCTGAACAAGGTAACGGGCAAGATTCATTTCGTAATCTTCCACAAAGACGATGCGGCCGCCTGTCTCAGCTTTTTTGACGGTGCGATACACCTGTTGAATCAGTCTCTTACCGGGATCGTCGGCGGGATGGGCCTTGCCTGCAAAAATGATCTGCACCGGCATGTTCGGGCGGTTGATCAGTTCAAGCAAACGTTCCACATCCGAAAGGACGAGGCTGGCGCGTTTATAAGTGGCAAAACGACGGGCAAAGCCAATGGTCAGTGCGTAGGGGTTGATAAGTACGCCTGAGGCCACCACCTGCACCGGGTGGAAACCGCCGTGTGTCCAGCGGTCACGAACACGTTCCTTGAGGTAGAAAGCCAGTTTGCGTTTAAGATGCAGGTGAACCGCCCAAAGTTCCTTATCCGGAATCTGATCGATCTTTTCCAGCAGGGTATGATCGTCGAGGTTGTCGTACCAGTCTGTGCCAAGGTGCTTTTCGAGCAGGTTATTCATGCGACGGGCCATCCAATTACGGGTATGAACACCGTTGGTAACGTGTTGAATAGGCACATCTTTCACTGAGTTACTTGGCCAGAGGAACTTCCACATATCGCGGGAGACTTCGCCATGAAGTTCTGAAACGCCATTCGAGCCGCCGGAAAGTTTGAGAGCCAGAACCGGCATGGAGTACATATCACCCTGCGGGTGATGATGCTTGGCAACATCGATGAATTCTTCGCGGGTAAGGCCCAACCCACTCCAATAGGTGGCAAGATATTTATCGATCAGGTAGAGTGGGAATTCGTCATTGCCAGCCGGAACGGGAGTATGGGTGGTAAAGATATTCTGCCCACGGGTTTGATCGGCGGCATCGCTAAAGGGTACTCCATCTTCAACGAGTTCACGAATCCGCTCCAGGGTCAGGAAAGAGGCGTGGCCTTCATTCATGTGCCAGACGGCAGGCTCGTATCCCAGGGCACGAATCGCACGAGCACCGCCAATTCCCAATAGCACTTCCTGCATAATGCGGCGGTCAAGGTCTGACCAGTAGAGGCGGGCAGTTAGCAGGCGGTCATATTCATTATTGACTTCGAGGTTCGAGTCGAGCAGGTAAAGCGGCACACGCCCCACCCGCACTTCCCAAATTTGGGCGGTCAATTTCCTATCGGGGAAATCGAAGGAAACAGTGACAGGCTGGCCGTCTTTCGTAACAAGGGAGACGGGCAGATGATCGAAGGTGAGCGGGTTGTTGATGGCTTCCTGCCAGCCATCTTCGGTGATGCGTTGACTAAAATAGCCCTGCGCATACATAAAGCCAATGGCTATGAACGGCAAACCAAGGTCGGAGGCTTCTTTGAGATGATCGCCGGAAAGAACGCCCAATCCACCGGAATAGATGGGCAGGGTTTCATGCAAACCATATTCCATTGAGAAGTAGGCGATCGGCTTTTTCAACTCGGCATGAGTCTTTTGTGACCAGCTTGCTTTGTTGAAGTAGGCATCGAATTTCTCAAAGATGGCATCATATTTTTCGAGGTACTCTTTATCCTTTGCCATCTGGTTTAAGCGGGTACGGCCCACTTCATTAAGCAGGCGGATGGGGTTATGCCCGAGGCGCTCCCAAAGGTCATAATCCAAATGGCCAAAGAGATGAGCGGCTTCAGGGTGCCACGACCACCACAAATTGGTGGAAAGTTCGCCCAAGCGTGCAATGCGCTTGGGCAGATCGAATTTTTGAGAGGGAGAAGTTAAAAAGTTCATAGTGAGCGGATGATACCTCATTGTTTTTAGTTGAATTATTATTGTAAGGCTAATTAGTTTATTGGTCAAACTAAGTCCAATCGGATTCTAAAAAATTCCGCCTCCAACCCGACCTGAAACCTGTCCAGACCTATTTGGCCTTTGCCCCACTCTAAAAATCAGCGTGGCTGCCCACGCAACTGGAACTTAAGTGAATCGACCACAAGTTGTATAGACTCTGGAACTGGCTGTGCAGACTCAATGCCATGAAAAACGACTGTCAACACAAAGGGGCCATTATATGTTTCCAGCGTAGGCCAAGCCTGGGTCAACAGCACTCCGGCCCGACCAAGGACCGAGGCGCGATACTCATGATAGTTTACAAGCTGGGCTGCCTGTTCCCTCGTACACACAGCGACGGCCTGGTCTGGTGAAATTCGGTTAAAGGTGGAGTGCTTCATGGGGGTATATTAACGTATTCAGCACAGTGTTGCCAACCTGTTCTGAAAGGGTACGGAAAAGACGGATTTTACTGAATTTCTCGGGTATACCCTTTTAAAGATCCGTGTTTGACCGTTCCTTCCGTGTTCACAGGTCTTCTATCCATTATTCACGTAAGGTTAATGGGCTGTCCAAAAGCCGTATGGAACCGGGCAGCCCATTGGATGTAGGTGTTCCAGATTGTGCTTCTTAAATTTACGAGTTAAACTCCCGAAAATACAGCCTGACCTTGGCTGCAATCTGGCGATCGGTCATCTTATCGGCGGTCTCAACAGCAGAGATCAGCGGAAGTGATTTCCTACGCGCAAGGCATTTTTTCAACTCAGACTTTGCCTGACCTGGCCCAAAGATCAGCACAGAGTCTGCGTTACGCAAAAGGGTGCTGATCTTCTGATAATATTTGTTGAGATATCCTTCAAATTGTTTATCCAACTGGTCATCCCCCTTTTGATATTGGGCGCTGTACGGCGTGCGAGGGTGGGTTGCGCCACGAAAACTGGTGCGGTCCACCCCTGATTCAAGAATCTGCATCGTTTCGCCGTCTTTGCTAATGGTCAGGATCACCGCCCTTTTATGGTCGATCCAAAGGCCGATCTGTTTACCGCTCATCGATCATCCTTTCTCCATCCGGCAAATTCAGTATACGCTTTTTTCAAAGCAGATTCAAATGGATGTCGAAACAAGGCGGGGCAGGCTTAAGAACCGAAACGGGTTTGGGGATTCAGAAAGAGATAGTAGATCGCAACTGCAGCGCTATAAACCAACACTGCAATATAAATGATCAGGTTGATATAACGGGACGGCTCAATCGTATTGAACAGAAGGATGAATGGGACGATCAGAACCAGATCATAAGCAAGAAAGCTTAACAATTGTCCCAGCGCATTGTGCCAATGTGGGCGCTGTAAACCATAAAGAAAATAAAAGGCATCGCCTAGAAAGATGCAACCGAACACAACGGATGAATCGGGGTTTAATTCCCATGGAAAGATTGGCTGATGTACCACCAATGCGCCGCCTGCCAAAAACAG
>DAOQPR010000042.1:0-1823 GCA_035333265.1 Anaerolineales bacterium | reverse complement strand
ATGAACAAATAGGAATAACGCCCATCCTCCCAGGGCCACATAGCAAGCGCCGCTGGCACACGGAATATGAAACCAAAGGCCAGAGCAAGGATCACCACCCCGCCGAACAATGTCAGGAATCGTATAAATTTCATGAAGTCACCTATTATCTATAACCCGTAAGGAACGTTTTTGTTATGGTCATGGACGGATCCATCTATAATACAAATCTATTTGATGTAAATCTTTAATGAGAAGCCGGGGTTTTCCCACAAGGAGAATTGACATGCAGTCTGAGCACACCTCTGATGAAATACCAGCTAAAAAGAATAACAATCAAATTACCATGTTCGTCCTAGCCCTGATTTTCTCCTGCCTGGTTTGTTTTGTCCTCTTGTTCGATCCGGCGGGACTGAAATCGTTATTAACCAGTTTTGACCTGCAACTGAATGGGGTGACCGTTACAGGCGTAGTCAGCGAGGCGAGAGCCATTCCCAGTGGGAACCCAGCCTATGGGATATACAAATACGAACTGACGGTGAAATTTGAAGTAGATGGAACCACTTATAACACAGTCAGCAAGATATATTACCCGCCTCTCGACCACGATTGGGCAGGCGAGCCCATGGAGGTGATCTACAACCCTTCGGACCCAAACACAGCCATGATCAATAATTTCAATGAACGTTGGATGGCCCCAATCACAGAGGCGCTGCCAAGATAAGCTTTCGGCATCCATTTACATTTCGCTTCTGGTATAGTTCACTACTTCTATTTTATGGATTCATTATGCCGAAACATGTCATTATAGATACTGACCCTGGGATCGATGATGCTCTTGCCATCCTACTGGCGCTGGCTTCACCGGAGATCATCCTTGATGGGATTACCTGCATCCATGGTAATGCCTCCACAAAGCAAACGACACGCAATGCACTGGCAATCCTGGAGCTGGCTCAGGCTGGCCATGTGCCGGTCTATAAAGGTTGTGAACTGCCGTTGGTTAAGGAAGCATTGCTCAGCCCGGAGACGCATGGCAATTCGGGTTTGGGGTATGCAGAGCTTCCAGAACCGCTGATTCAACCCCAGGCGGGGCATGGAAGCGATTATTTGATCGAACAGATCATGTCGCGGCCTGGTGAGGTCACTTTGGTGGCCATCGGCCCGTTGACGAATCTCGCGATTGCAATTCGGAAAGAGCCGCGAATTGTGCAGAATGTGAAAGAGGTATTCATTATGGGCGGGGCGGTGCAACACCCTGGCAATACGACGGCATTGGCCGAATACAATACCTTTGTAGACCCTCACGCGGCACACATTGTTTTTCATTCGGGGATGCCGATGATCCTCACTCCGTTGGATGTAACCTATCAATGCATCTTCACGCCTGAAGATTTGAAGCGACTTCAGAGGCTTGATTCACCGATCACAAAGTTCATTGCTGACTCAACGCGTTTCTATATGGAATTCCACGATGAATATCAAAGCATCGAAGGCTGCGTAATCAACGACCCTATGACTCTGGCGTTGACCTACATGCCAGAGATCTGCGATTACCAAGAGTTGGTGATGGATGTGGATATTTCGACGGGTGTTGGGCTGGGAAATACGTTCGCAGATTTCTACAACTATGAGAAAAAGAAGCCCAATATGAAAGTTGCCATGGGAGTCCGCCCGCGCATGTTCATGGAACTGTTTTTAGAGCGGATGGAACAACTCTCACAACAGATAACGTGACAATCTGAAATATACAGTGTTATCATTACCATAGCTTTATAAATCAAATTATTCGGAGGATAGCATGCTGGATAAAATCAAGAGCAATTTCAACACGCAAACGTGGG
>DAOQPR010000041.1:4538-13255 GCA_035333265.1 Anaerolineales bacterium | reverse complement strand
CCCGTGGGCGACATGTAGTTGTGACTCTCGACAACGATGTTTTCATCGAAGGTCACATCCAAGCCGTCGAACTCACAGGCAAAGTTGTCGCCTTCGACAAAGAGGATGTGGTTCGAGTCCACTTCACGGATGGCTTGAGCGGCGAGGCGGTGGACTTTATTCAAGCCGTCCCAGTTGTAATTCGGGGATTCGTATTCTTCATAATCGACCCGTGTGCAGGGTTCATTCATCAAACCGTAGCCAGCCAGCGCGGGATGATCCTTATAGCGTTTCGCCATCTCGCGCCACAAGCCGACAAAGCGATCTTGAAAGAGTTTGTGCTGATACAGCAAAATGTGGACGTGCGCGTTGTCACTGTGCCAGTCGGGGTTGTGCCAGCCTTGCACGGCGTGAAAGTCGAGAATGACATATATGCCGTATTTGGCACACCAATCAAAGGCTTGGTCGAGGCGTTTGAAGCCGTCTTCAAGATATTCAAAGGGTTTATCATCGCGCTCGAAGTGACGGTAATTGAACGGGATGCGAATCACATTCGCGCCGAACTTCGCCATCATCTTTACATCTTCTTCAGTAAAGAAATGATCGAGCAGACGGTCGAAGAAGAACTGCGCCTTCTCCCTGCCTGCAATGCGACTCATGGTGGCACGCAAGTTGTATTCCGCGCCGACGAAGCCATTGATGAAATCTTCCATATTGAGCCAGCCGCCAATGTTCCAGCCGCGCAGGCGGAGGGGTTTGTTCTTGGCGGTGACGATCTGGTGGTTGTGGACTTTGAGAATTTCCATATGGATTCCTTGTAGGGGCGGGGTCATCCCGCCCAGGGCAGGGAAACCCTGCCCCTACAATTTTTATTCTTTCGATCCCGTCAACTTAATTCCTTGAATGAAAGTCTTCTGCGCAAAGAAGAAAGCAATGATGATGGGCAGGGTGAAGACGGTCGCCGCCGCCATCAGTTGATTCCAGATGATGGTCTTTTGTCCCTGGAAGTCCTGCAAGCCGAGAGCCATGGTGAAATTGCGTGGACTGTTGAGGAACAGCAGCGGCCCCGTGAAATCGTTCCAGGCGTAGAGGAAGGTGAAGACGGTGATGGTGGCAAGCACAGGCGTGGAGAGCGGCAGGACGATCTGCGTGAAGATCTGCCATTCGCTGGCGCCGTCCACGCGGGCAGCATCGCACATTTCTTCGGGGATCGTTTTGAAGAACTGGCGCAGTAGGAAAACGTCCCAGGCATTGGCAAAGAAGGTGGGAATGATGAGCGGCAGGAAGGTATCGCCCCAGCCCAGTGTGTCGTTGAACAAGAGGTAAATGGGAATCATCGTCACCTGGAAAGGCAACATCATGGTGGCGAGGATGATAATGAAGAGAATATCGCGCCCTGGGAATTTGAGCCGCGCAAAGGCGTACGCCACAGGTGTGTTCGAGACCAGAGTGCCGATAATGGTGAAGAAGGCAACGATCAGACTGTTCCTGAAATAGATCCAGAAACTCGCCCCGACCCCAGGACGACTGCCGCGGTTCATGGCGTCGGGGAAGTTTTGCCAGCGGAAGGAGACCTCTTCCACGATCTGGGCGACTCGCTCCGTGCCTTGTTGTAATTCAGTAGGGATGACCACATCAGGATTGGCAGGGTCTACGAAATACGCCACGCCACTTTCGATCTTGAGCGCGGCATATTGTTTGATGCCATCTTCGGTCTTGACGTTATAAAGCGGGTATTCCTCTCCATTGATCTCCACCTTCACGCTGTCGTGCGGAAGCCAGCGCGGCGGAGTGTGGAACACGTCCTTATCGGATTTGAAGGAAGTGAGCAACATCCACAAAAATGGGACGGCAAAGAACATGCCAACGAAGATGATCAGTCCATGGCTGAGGGTGGAGACGAAGAGGCTGCGGATTTTATGCGCAGTGCGGTCACGGTGTGGATCATGCTCGGGTTGGCGCGGCCCGTTCGAGGTCAGGGAAGAGGCGGGTTTTGTCGTCATGGCGTCATCCCGAGTAGTAGGTAAATCGGTCGCTCACTTTGAGCAGGAGCAGGGTCAAAATCAAAATAATGATAAAGAGGATCCACGCCATGGCGGAGGCGTAGCCCATTTTCAAAAAGAGGAATGCGTTTTGATAAAGATAAACGGAATAGAAGAGTGTGGAATTGAGCGGCCGCCCAAGATTGTCGCCGCCGCCGACCACGTAGGCTTGCGCGAAATATTGGAACATGCCGATCATGCCGGTGATGAGGTTGAAGAGCGTGATGGGCGAGACCATTGGGATGGTGATGTGCCACAGGCGCTGGAACCAGTTGGCGCCGTCGAGTTCGGCGGCTTCGATGAGGCTTTGCGGCACATCCTGCAAGCCTGAAAGATAAATGATGATGGTGCCGCCCATGCCCCACATGCCCAGCAGGATGAGCGCGGGCTTCGACCAGTTCGGGTCTGCCATCCAGTTGGGTCCATCTATGCCGACTTTTGCCAGCATCGTGTTGACCAAGCCCACCTGCGGATTCAACAACCAGAGAAAAAGGATCGTCCCTGCCACGGTCGGTACGATGGACGGGAGAAAATAAACGACGCGATAAAAGGCCTGTCCGCGCACTTTGAGGTTGAGCAGGAGTGCGCAAAGAAATGAAGCGAATAACCCCAGCGGCACGGCGATTGCCACCATGTAGAGGGTGTTGTTGAGCGAGATCCAAAATTTGTCGTCGGCGATCAGGTCGGTGTAGTTTTGGAACCAGACCCATTCGGGCGCACGTTTGGAATGGTAGACAGTGAAGCTGTAATAGAAAGAGACCACCATTGGATAGAGCGTGAAGGCAAAGAAGCCGATCAGCCACGGCGATAAGAATAACAGCCCCGTGCGCAGGTCAGACTTGGCGCGCTTCGTCCACACCGTTTTGGGCGGGAGTTTGAAGCCAAACAGTTTTCGTTCTGTTGAGTTTTCCATTTTCACGCTCCAGGGAGAGACCTGACAGGTTTAGGAAACCTGTCAGGTCTTTGGATGTTTTACTGTCCCATGGCTTCTTTGAACTTGGGTTCAAATTCGGCCTGGATGGCGTCGAGCGTTTCCTTCGGGTCGGCGCCCGTGTATAGGATGGATTCTTCCGCAGCAGCAAGCGCATCGTTCAGTTCGAATGAGATCGGTGTGGTCAGCATGGCGGTGGCATTCGGGCTTGCCATCAAATCCACAAAGACCTGGAACTTCTCGCCCAATTCCTTGAAGCAGGGGTCTTCCGCTGCTTTCTTACTGGTGGGCAAGTTGGAATTGAAGCAGAATTCTTCCGCTACGATGGCAGGCGACATCATCCACGCCAGCAATTTGGCAGAGGCTTCCTTGTCCACTGCGCCAGAGGGAATGACTACGGCAGTTCCCTGATTGACAATGGTGCCAGCGCGTTCGGGATGGTCGGCAGGCGGCGGGAAGGCGGCAACGCCATAGTTCAACTCAGGCTTGAGCGCAGGGATGAAGTTGGGACCCACCTGCCATTCGCCTTCCACCATCATGGCAACCTTGCCCGCATAGAACGGCGCATCGGGCGAGCCATATTCACCAAAACCGGAAGAGAACGCCTGAATGTTCTCCACACCATACTTGGTGTAGAACTGCTGTTGCCAGGTCAGTGCGTCGATCATCGCCTGACTGTTAGCGGTCAGGGCGGAGCCATCGTCGCCATACCAGAAGCCGCCAAAGTTGCGGACGTATAAATCGGTATGACTCCACGAGTGATCGGGGATGAAGCCGATCTGTTCGATGGTTCCGTCCGCGCCGACAATGGTCAACTTTTCGGCATACTCCACCAATTCTTCCATGGTTGAAGGCGGTTTCTCGGGGTCGAGCCCTGCGGCTTCAAACAGGTCTTTGTTCCAGAAGAGCGCATACGCATCGGTGCCCCACGGCAGGCAGAGAATCAGATCGCCCTGCTTGCACTGGCTCAAAGGCGCTTCGTACATATCCGCCATGTCGATGTTGCCCGCTTTGATGGCGCCTGAAAGTTCATCCACCAAACCTTCCTTATAGAAAGACTTGGCTGCATCGCCGCCGCTCAAAACCAAAATATCAGGCGGGTTCGAGCCGGTGAGTGCAGGCAACACTTTGTCGTCTTCGATCGGCGCGGTCACTTCCACTTTGATGCCCGTCTCAGCGGTGTATTTGTTAAACAGTTCCTGAATTTGCTGAGGATTGTCGCCCCATTGAATCCATACGCGCAAAACTTTTTCTTCGTTCGCAGCGCTTCCACCACCGCAGGCCGCCAACAGCATGGATGTTACCAACAGGATGCTTAGAACACTGAACAATTTTCTATTCATGTTTCTCCTCCGAGAAATTTGATTTGGATACGACGACTGAAAAGCGTTTCGATGAATGTGGGACGAGCCACCTCCTTCAAGAATGATTCAGGCATCCACAGGATTCGCGGATGACCAACTCGGTGCGCTTCAACACCAGACTTTGAACCTGTTCGCCGTTCAACAGGCTTAACAGCTGAGTGACAGCTTCCCGCCCTACTTCTTCGATCGGCGCACGGATCGTCGTCAACGGCGGGGAAATGTAAGCAGCAAATTCAACATCATCGAAGCCCACTACAGCCACATCGTCAGGAATGAGGCGCTTGGCTTCCTTCAACGCGCGGTACACGCCAATGGATGCATCGTCATCGCCTGCGAAGACTGCGTCAAATTCCACCCCAGATTGAATCAATTTTTGCAGCGAGTGATACGCCGCCTCCTGGTCGAATTCACCTGATGAGATCAAGCTTTCATCGAATGGTATGCCATGCGCAGCCAGCGCTTCACGATAGCCGCGCTCGCGCCACTGTGAGTCTTCATGTCCTTCGGGACCGCGCAGGAAAACGATACGGCGCCGCCCATGTTCCGTGATCAGATGACTGACCAACATGGCGGCGCCGTCTTTGTTCTCAACCGTAATTACAGGAATATCCATTCCAGCGGGCGGGGTTTCGTGCATCAAGACCATCGGGAAGTTGATGCGATGCAAGCGGGCGATCTCATCCTTGTCCAGACTGGTGGTGAAGACCAGCAACCCATCTGTATTATGCTCGCCGATCGGCTTGCGTTTGATGGGGCGGTCACTGTGCGTGGAGTAGACCAGCAACTCATACCCCGCCTCATGTAATTGAGCTTCAACGCCCTTCAACAATTGCGGAAAGAACGCGCCACGAATCTCCGAGAAGACCAGACCAATGGTGTTTGTCTTGCGGCTGGCAAGCACACGTGCCGCAGAGCGCGGTACAAAGTTCAACTCTGCCACCGCACGTTTCACCCGTTCGGCCTTATCTGCCTGGACAGGCGTGTTGCCATTCAGCACACGGCTGACTGTAGCGATGGAGACACCTGCCTGTGCGGCAACATCTGAAATTGTGGCGGAAAAATTCTTGGGATTCATTTGAAAGCGTTTTCTGAAAGCGTTTTCAGAGTATAGGATAGATTCCCCTTTGAGTCAAGCACCTGCTTCTGAATCTGCATGATTGTAGAAAAGCCGCTTGAGCAAACCTATTTTGTACGCGAACAAACATCGAAAAAAACGGATTGCATTAAGATCCAATCCGTTCATTCCATGTGACAAAAATATCTTCCGTCTGATTTTGCTACAGCCATATCTTGGCTTGTTTTTATTAACAGCATATAGCGTTTGTATTCCCCTATTAGGATTCTCCCGTTGAAGGGATCAACTCTTACTAGATCGAATCACCGGGCTCGGAATGTTTAATAAATGTGATAAACCCTGGCCTGCCGATAATGCCAACGACCACAAGGCTGATGGCAAACAGGCCCATGTTCAACAAAAATGGGAAGGAACGGTCCAGGGCCGAGAGCTGACCGGCGATCCAGCCAAAGGGTGAAATGAAGATGATCATCAGCATGGATACCATTGCCGTCAGGCGGGCGCGTTCATCGGTTTCCATCGAGACCGCCATCAAAGATTCGATCATCGGGCTGACGAGCGCACCAGCGGCGCCTTCCAATACCACGCTGAGCACCAAAAATGCCACGGCCTTGGGCGGCATGAGCACCAATATACCCTGACTCAATAAAAATGCGCCAAACCCTGCCCCCAGTGGCAATCGAAAACGTCTTAGGTTGGTGAGGCGCGGACCGATAAGGAAGAAGCCCAGTGTCATGGATACGGAACGCAAGGCGACATAGGTGGAAATTTGCGATTCAGAGAATCCCAGTTTGCTGGAGAAGAGTACGCCCCAAAAGTTATTGCTCACCGTGGAATAAATATTCATGATGGCATACAACGCCAACGCCGCCAAAATGGCACGGGAATGAAGAATTTGCCCAAAGACACTGCGATATTCAGCCAACAGACTAAAGAGGGAGCGGTGACGGGTTTCTTCTTTGCGCTGCACGCCGCGTCCTGTTTCATGCGAATAAATGTAAAGCAGAATTCCTTTGACGGTCAGCATGATGAAGGCAAAGATCAGCAAGCCGCGCATGGCGGGAACCAGCCCGTAACGCTCAACGAACCAGCCGCCCACAGGCGCGAACAAAGCTGAAGAGAAAGCAAAGATCATGATCCAGGTCCAGATGTGAACGAGGTGACGGGTTTCAGCATCTTCCACCATCAGACAGGTCCAGGCGGTGTGAGAGATACGCCACAGGCTGTTCATCAGCGCGGCAACGATGAAAAACCGCACATCCTGCGCGATTGCCCAAATGAGAGCGGGCACGCTCCAGCAAAGCAAATCGCCGATGAAAAGTGAGAGCCGCCGCCCAAATTTATCCACAAGGGCTCCGCTGATGAGCGCAGTGAAAACCTGAGCCACCAGCCCCATACTGGCAATGCTGCCGATCTGTTGGTCGGTTAAGCCCAGTGCCAGCATGTAAACGGAAAAGAACGGCATGAAGAGATTGTAGGGAATGCCGAACATGATCTCGGTCCAGACCGTGATGCGTGGATTTCCCTTCAATTCACGAAGTGTTTGAATAAGCGGGTGATTTTTCAACGTAATTCCTTCAATTCTACGAAATATTTTTTTGCATCTCAGGTGTAGTTTGTTTGAATAGCGACAGGCAGATCGCGCCAAACAACGCCCAAGCCGCCCATAAAATAAAAGGGGCGGATGGGAAAGAATCAGCCAGGCGGTTGCCAAGCGGCGGAGCAATGGTGTTGGCAATCCCGCTCAGTGCCATGACAAACCCCATGGCGGTGCCAGCGTAGGCCGGGCCTACTCCGTCCACTTCGATGATCATCGTCAGCAGGATCGCCATAAACCCGTCGCGCACAAACCCAACAAGGAGTACAGCCACCCACACCCAATAGTCAGTGGCTATTGTGAGCAAAGCAGTTCCCACCATCACCAGGATCGAAGCTGAGAGCAAAAGACCCTTGCGCGATTTCATACGATCAGACCATAACGCAATTGGCATCACAAAGATCATACTGGCTGTGTGAAATGCCGAAAGCACACCATCAGCATGGACCGGGTTCCAACCGATGTTGCGAAGATAAAGCGGCAGATAGCCCAATATACTTTGAATACAGCCGCCAATTCCAAAAAGGGTTAAACCAAGCAGCCAAACATTCTTGATGCGTACAACCCGCCAGGCGACAGCACGCAGCGACATGGGTTGAACATCCTTGAGATGAGTCTGCGGCTGGTTTTTGACAAATGCCCAGGGAATGCAAAATAATGCGCCTGTACTCCCATATAGGATCAGCACATTTCGCCAGCCGCCTAACAGAGGCGAAAAAAATGTGGCGCTCAACATGGCCCCAAACAAAAAACCAAGCGCCATACCCATTGAGATCAACCCATTTGCCAGCCCCAGCTGGGAGGAGTGAAACCATTGTCCTACGATCTTGACTCCATTCATGGAGACAAAGGGAATCAAGCCGCCCAGTATGATGACAACCGCCAGCATGGTGTAATAACTGGAGACGAATCCCCGTGCAGCACCAAGCAACCCTGCAATCAGGGAACCGATGACCAGTACACGTTTGGGGCCAAACTTGTCGCCGATCCCTCCGCCCAACAGGCTTGTGAAAATGGCAGGCATGGAGCCGATGCCCCAAACAACACCCACCTGCACCACACTTAAGCCCAGGTCTTGTGAAATCTCCTTGGCAAGTACTGACATGCCCATGGAGGGCATTGCTATAACAAGCATATTGGTTAGAACAACAAGTGCAAGGATATACCACTTGTAGCCATCATTTTTTTTCTGCATTGAACTGCTGCCTTGTTCCAAAGACCTGCGTTAATAACGGCGCTATTCACAATGAACAGCGCCGTTAAGTGATTCTTTCAGATTGAGTTTAGAAATAAGATTGCCATCCACCAAGGGCATGAAATGAATTCGCACCTTCGCAGACCAAGGGTCATTTCATACTATGAACCTGCCGCAACAGGCCCGCCACCATTTCTTCGGCGGGCATGGTCAGCGAACTTTGCTGGAACATCAGCACACTGACCACTGGCATATCGATCATCATGTCCATAATATCCATACCCATAACGGTCTGCTCTGCGACCTGTTCCTCCGCGTGTGCATTGCCATAACGATCTTCACCGGCAAATAACCTGCGGACTTGATTCTCGATCTGCTCATAAAGATTGCCAAGCACCTGCCTGCCACGCCGGTCGGCCATCCACTCCCGCATGGTGGATTCAATATCCAGAACGCAGGGCAGGTCAAGGGTAGATTGAAGCGTGGCTGTGAGGCGGCTGCGAATATCCGCAGAGGAAGCGCCGATCAGGATGT
>DAOQPR010000041.1:0-4438 GCA_035333265.1 Anaerolineales bacterium | reverse complement strand
CCATCCACATCTTTGAAATTGGTAGAAGAAACTTTGGCATTGCTATATTCAAAGGTCGTATAGCTGAGACCATGCCCAAATGGGAAGAGTACGGGGATTTCCTTCGCATCATAATAGCGGTAGCCGATGAAGATACCTTCGCCATAATACACCTTGCCTGCGCCACCCGGCCAGTTTATGTGTGATGGGGTATCGGCAAGTTTGAGCGGGAAGGTTTCTGCGAGCTTTCCACTGGGACTCACGCGTCCAAAAAGGATATCGGCTAATGCCGCACCGCCTGCCTGCCCCATCATCCAACCTTCGAGCACAGCAGAGACATCATCGATCCATTCGCTCATGGCAACAGGCGCACCGTTATTTAACACCACGACCGTGTTTGGTTGAACTTTGGACACGGCTTTGATGAGCGCGATCTGTTGTTTGGTCAAATCAAGGTCACTACGGTCGTAGCCTTCGGATTCCTTAAAGGTTGGCAGGGCGATGTACAGCAAGGCAACATCCGCCGACTGGGCCAAGCCTACGGCTTCGTCGATCAGATTCTGGCGGAAGGAGTTATCAGTTGGGTAGCCTTCGGCATAAGTTAACTCAGCATTTTCGGCACGAGATTGAAGTTCCTTATAAGGCATGGCAACCTTGGTGGGGTTGATATGTGAGCTACCGCCACCCTGAAAGTGAGCCGTCTCCGCCGAGCGGCCGATCACCGCAATATGTTGTTGACCGCTCAATGGAAGCAGTCCGTCATTTTTCAGCAAAACAAAACCGTCTGTAGCGATCTTACGCGCCAATTCGTGGTGGGCATCCACATCAAAGGCTTTGCCTTTGGGAGTTTCCTTTGATTTGTGAACGATGCGCAAGATGCGGCGAACCGACTCATCCAGCCTGGCTTCGCTCAACTCGCCGGAACGAACTGCTTCCACCACGGCTTTAACGCGCAGATCCTGCGGGCCGGGCATCTCCCAATCCAAGCCTGCCTGAAGGGCGGCAACCCGGTTGCGGACTGCGCCCCAGTCAGAAACGACCAAGCCTTCAAAGCCCCATTCATCTTTGAGAATTTTGGTAAGCAGTTGATGATGTTCTGAAGCAAAGGTGCCGTTGACCTTGTTATACGAGCACATCACCGTCCATGGTTGGGCTTGCTTGACGGCTTTCTCGAAGGCGGGCAAATAAATTTCGCGCAGGGTGCGTTCGTCAATTTCGGCGCTGATGCTGAAGCGTTGGAACTCTTGATTGTTGGCAGCATAATGCTTGAGTGACGTGCCTACGCCTTTGGATTGCACTCCGTTGATGAAGTTCGCTGCCAACTCGCCTGCCAGGAAGGGATCTTCGGAGAAATATTCAAAGTTGCGTCCGTTGAGCGGAGAGCGCTTCATATTCGCACCGGGGCCAAGCAGTACATCTACATTGAGGGCAATGCATTCTTCAGCGAGGGCAATGCCCATTTGCTTGATCAGGTCCACGTCCCAGGTGGAGGCGGTGCAAGAGGCGGTCGGGAAGCAGGTGGCAGGCAGGCTCTTCTGCCCCATGGAATGGACATCAGGCACACGACGAACACCATGCGGTCCGTCGGAGACGATCATTTCAGGGAGTCCCAATCGTTCGACCGGTGTGGTAGACCAGTTACTGGCACCAGTGCAAAGAGCTGCTTTTTCTTCAAGTGTCATTTGAGAAATGATGGATTGAATATCTGTAGCCATAGTCTTTTCCTTTTTAATTGGAATACGTATCGTACACAGAGCGAACGCTGAACGCCGCTTTGGCTTTTTTCAAGTCCCAGCCTGCGGGCATGGGAGCGGTGATCGTCACTTTGGTTTGCGAGGGCAGGTCAAAATAGTTGTCGCTGAAAACGACATCGGCGCCATTCAGGCTGACTTCCACCAGACGGGCGAGTGACTTGGATAACACTTCGATGGAAAGCACACCATTCTTCACGCTCAATTTGGATTTGATCTGCGGGTCTTTCAATGCGAGATGCTTGGTCGGCATGAAGAAAGCCATCTGGCGCGTGAGGCAGGTTTCGCCTTCCCACAACTCTGCCATGAACGCCAGTTCACGGCGCGAGTCGAGGTTGAGATGTTGCGAGAAGTTCAGCGACTCAACTTCGGTCACGCCGTTGGTTGAAACCGAAGCGGCTTTCTCGCCTGATTCAAATACCTTGCCATCCAGATCCACCAGCGCCCAGCGGACTTTTCCGCTCCAGTCTTTCATCAAGTCACTGCTGATGAAAATGGATTGCTTGGGCGGCGCGTCTTCAATGGACATCATCAGCGGCGCATAGAAGCGGCGGGCGGCATAATGCAATGCCTTCCAACGCCCGAAGTAATCGAGGCTGGACCACGAAGCCACTTGCCAGCAATCGTTCAACTGCCAATATAAAGTTCCTGAAACGCGTTTGGTATGTCTGCGCCAATGCTCCACGCCGTAGCGAATGCCTTCGGCTTGCAGCACCAAACTGAGATACACCAATGATTCAAAATCTTTGGGCAATCTGAATGTATCGAGCATTTGGCGAACCATCAGGACATTGCCGCTGGCGTTCTTCTGGTGCTGCTCCATGATATAGGAGGTCATGTTCCATTCAGATTCATCGGCAAAGGTGCGAATGGTTTCGAGCGGCGGAAGCGCCTGAAAACCGAACTCACTCATGAAGCGCGGATATTGATTGCGATAGGCAGTGAACGGCTTGCCGCCATGCCACACATCCCAATAATGCGCGTCGCCTTGAATTTGTCCGTTGGGGTTTTCAAAAGGAGTGTCGGAAGAAGGTGAACTGGGCCAGTACACATTGTCTGGGTCTTCAGCGTTGCACCACTCTTTCAATGTATGGTGAAAGAACTTATCGTACAAATCTTTCAAGATTTCAATTTCAGGGTTCTGCCAGCTCCACTCCACCCAGCCTTGTTCCATTTCGTTGTTGCCGCACCACAGCGCCAGTGAAGCGCGGTGACGAATGCGGCGGATGTTCTCGCTCACTTCCACCCGCACGTTCTCTAAAAATTCAGGTTCATCAAGCGGGTAAATACTGCAAGAGAAAATAAAATCCTGCCAAATTAAAATGCCGTATTTATCGCAAAGGTCATAGAAGCGTTCTTCTTCGTAGAAGCCGCCGCCCCACACACGCAGCATATTTTGATGCGTTGCCACTGCCGAGCGAATCAGCCCTTCGAGCGATTCTTCAGTCAGGCGGGTTGGGAAGGAGTCAGCGGGAATCCAGTCTGCGCCTTTGGCAAAGAAGGGATGACCATTCACCACGAAAGTGAAGGACTTGCCCCATTCGTCCGCTTCTTGTCTTAACTCGATCTTGCGCAGACCCATTTGATATTTCTTTTCATCCAGAGTTTGGTCTGCCTCACTTAAAACCACGCGCACTTGATAGAGCGGCTGTGCGCCCAGTCCATTGGGCCACCACAACTGCGGATTCTGAATTTGCATGGAGATGAATCCGCTGGTGGAAGTGAAGGAAACACTTTCGGCTTGTTCAGAGCCATCGGGAGCCGTAACAAGCAAGGTCGCAGAAAGAGGCGCGCCCGCGTTTTCTACTTCCACTCGTGCTGAGACGGTCACATTCCCGTTGTCATGGCTTTGGCGCAGGTGAACTTCGGTGATGCGCGTTGAATCATAGGCTTCGAGGTAAATATCTTTCCAAATGCCAATGGGCGGAAGTTGTGGTCCCCAATCCCAGCCGAATTGGCAGGGCGCTTTGCGAAGGTGCGGTCCGCCTGCGATGGCTTGAGACACACCGTTCATCGGACGGATGGCATTTTTCTCCGTCACATAGTTGACGGGTGATTTGAAAGTGATGACGAGTTCGTTGTTTTCTGCCTTGAGCAGGGGCTTCACATCGAAGCGATATTGGCGGAACATGTTATTCGTCTCGCCAAGTTCTTTGCCGTTGAGGGTTAATGAAGCGAGGGTATCCAAACCATCACAAACAAGCCAGGCTTGTTTGCGTTCAAAGACATCTGCCTGCACGCTGAAGGTGGTGCGATATTCCCAGTCGCTTTCAGCGACCCAGGCAACACGCTTTTCGTTGTCGCCTACAAAAGGGTCGGGGATGCGTCCCAGGGCTAATAAATCGGTATGAACTCCGCCAGGCACCTGGGCAGGGAGCCATTCTATAGAACCCAACTGGCGAAACTGCCATAGGCTTGTTAAAGATTGTTTTTGCATGTAATTTTCCTTGAGCAATTGCGATAAAGAACTAGACGGTCGAGAGATCCCATTCCTCGTAGATCTTCGGCACATCATTGATGAGGCGTTTGGTGTAAGGATGCCGTGGGGTGAGGATGACTTCATCCGCCGAGCCACCTTCCACAAATTTGCCTTTTTCCATAATATAAACGTTATCTGAAACGTAGTACGCCAGCCCAATATCGTGTGTGATGAAGATAATGGTCATGCCGATCTCTTTGCGGAGATGCATCAACTCGTCCAGGATGGT
>DAOQPR010000040.1:0-13318 GCA_035333265.1 Anaerolineales bacterium | reverse complement strand
CATTGCGAGCCGTGGGCATGGGCACCCGCCCGCAGCGCAGTTTGAGCGGAAGTGTCCCCGTCTCCGCCCTGCGCTCCATCGCAGACTTCCACCTCGGCGGCGATGTACGCGCCCTGCAACAAATGCGAGCCGCGTTGAATTACGTGTATCAAGATGATGCCTTAGGTCAAGATACCTTGTCTATTATGGATACCCTGCAAAAACTAGACCCCACCAATTACCAATCTCCAATTACCAACTACCCCGACACCGAATTCGGTCTCGCCCTCAAACAAACCGCCATGCTCATCAAAGCGGAAGTCGGTCTCGAAGTCTCAGCCATTGACCTCGGCGGCTGGGACACACACTTCACCCAAGGCTCAATGACCGGTCTCATGCCGAACCTGATGAAAGACCTTGCCGAAGGTCTCGCCGCCTTCCATGCTGATATGGCAGACCACATGAGCAAACTGACCACCGTCACCATGTCTGAGTTTGGACGGCGCGCCTACGAGAACGGCAGCCTCGGCACCGATCACGGACATGGCAGCATGATGATGGTCTTGGGCGGCAATGTGGATGGCAGCAAAGTCCACGGGCAGTGGCCCGGGCTGGAGGAAGGTCAACTCATCGGTCCCGGTGACTTGGCAGTCACCACCGATTATCGCGATGTGCTCTCTGAAGTATTGTCGAAGCGCTTGAACAACCCCGCCACCAGCGACGTCTTCCCCGAATATCAACCCGTGATGAGGAATATTTTGAAATAATAAAATGCCTCACGAGGCACGCTTGCTGCGGGTCAAGGACTCCCAAAATCCACTACGATGTAATCTCCCGAAAAATTGGCATACCCTACGCCCATCTCAGTCGTCTTTGGGTTGAGGATGGCATCGCGGTGGATTTGGTCGTTCATCCACCACATCATCGCTGCCTGCGGACCGCCTCCGCCGTAAATGATCTCTTCCCTGAAATTGCCTGCATATCCTGCGGCTAAAACGCGTGTATATGCGGATGAGCCGTCTGAGCCGGTGTGACTGGTCTGGCCGTTGCAAGCCATGTCTGCGGCGTGGTTTTGGGCGGCGTTCCCTAATACAGAGTTGATGGATAATGAAGGCAGCCCGGCATTCGCGCGTTCCTGATTGATCAACGATGCAATTTGATTCACATACCCGGCATTTTGGCTGTAGCTGCAATTTCCGCCCGTGGATACACTGGGCGTGTTCACATTCCCCGAACTGGTGGGTGAGGCTGTATTGCCAACATTGATCTTTACCCAAAAAGTTTGTTCGGTGCCGATGAACACAATATTTCCACTTGCATCGTTCAACGTGAAGTTGCCGGTATAAGAGCCGTCGCTTGTTGGGGCGGTCAGATCCACAGAGACTTCGACCTTTTCCTTCGCAAGCGTATCCGCTATCGGCGCGGAGAGAGGCGCGTTCATCTGGTCGCCGGAGGCGAACTGGATGGTGAATCCCACCCAGGGACATGTCCCGTTATTCAGAAATTCCCAGGTCTTTGTAAAGGTTTCTCCGACTTTCATTTGTGTTCCATCGGGAATGGTCACATCGCGGAGCAGGACTGCGCTGGTAGTGCAATTCGCGGGGACGGTGACTGCGAGGGTTGGGGCGATGGTCGCTTCGAGTGTGGGCGTCAATGTGGGGGGAACATATCCGGCTTTGGTGGGCGCTAGAGTCGCTGTGACAAAATTCGACGGCTTCGGTGTTGGCGGCTCATCCACATCGACCGAGATGCAGGCAGATAAAAATATGACCAATGCAAGAACAAGCATAATTTTCTTCAGCATAAAACTCCCAAACGACTATTTGACTGTTTGATTACCCGACCGCTTGATTGATCTAAAACATCATCATCTGACCTTCGGCTTTTTCAACCGGGTCACTGGCGATCTGCTCTTCGAAGGTTTCACGTGTCAAAATCGGCAGGTCGAGCAGACTGCGAATAAGACGATATTTTACGAGCCGATGTTTTTTTAACCGCTCGCGCAGGGCTGGGTCGCGTTCCAGTTTATAGGCGGCCAGAGCCGCCCGCCCGCCTGGAATGACGATGACTGTCTGCTCGTCAGCATATTCAAGCGCACGGTGGAGCAGGGCCGAAGCCAGCACATAGAACTTTCGGACCGGCTTTCCGTTTTCAAGCCAGGTCAGAAGTTTTTCTTCCTTCATTGAAGCGTAATTCAATCGCTTTCCTATTTCTTCCAGCAGGGCAAAGAGGGTTTTCATTTCCTCGCGCCGGGCCGAGCCGAGGTCTTCATTCCGCAACATCCAATTTCCGCCGTCTTTTTCTGCGTAGGAATGTAAGACTGCATAGATCAAACCCTTGGAAGGTGTCATCAGGCCTGTGAATTGCTGGTTCAATTCTCCTTCCACTTCCAAATAAATGGCGTTGCGATGTTTTTGTAAATGGGTCACAATGGCAACTTCAACCTGATCGGCGAGCGATTCATTTTTCAGCGGCGGGTTGGCGAGCCACCACATCCCGGTATCCACGTTTTCACCGGTGGAGAAGTGAATAAAATTTCCGCCTTTCAAAGCCTGTTCCATGGCGCTTTGCGTTTTTCGCAAGGCAAAGTCGAATTCATCTTCGGGCTGCCTCAATTTGTTCGTGTCGGCCAGGGCGATCAGACCTGCCGTATGCAAGTGTAAATACCCTGTGGGCTCGCCGCGCATCGCGAGAAATTCAGTCATTGCATTTCGGACGGTTTCGATATCCAATGGCGCAGACTGGCCGGGTTCTTTGCTTTTCCAGGTCACCTGTGCAGGGTCCAGTGCAGTTCGAAGTGCAACACTTTCCAGTTGAAAACCGGCTGCTTGTGCCGCTGTCAACGCAGAGGTGAGGAAGGGTGCTTCAGGTTCAGGCAGCAGGCCAAAGACGGGGATACCATCTGCAAGCAGTTCATTCAAATGGCTGAACATTGCGAACAATGCGGTTGCATTCCAGGCCCAATCATATCGGCGGCGGCGCAGAGCAACTTTGTACGGCTCCACGGCTTCGTGCCCCCACAGCCACCCAGCCCACAAAGCCGAGAACGTCCAAAATGCCTGATTGGGGCGGGGGATGGAAGTAACCACGGCGGCGATCGGAATTTCCCGTTTGACTTCATGCGCCAGGTCTTTGAGACGGCCATCATAGAGACAAATGCCCCCGCTCTCTGGAATTTTTTTGGGCCACGCCTCACACACGACGGGCGAACCTGATTCAGCAAACAAGCCGACTCCACGCTCGAGCATGGTCCACAAATTGTTCTCGCGGAATTGATTCGGTGTGCTCAGTTGTTTGGGACGCGGGCGTTCTGCCGGATGCGCCCAAAGTGTATTGCCTGCATCAAAGGCAAGCAGAAGCAGGGCCGTCAGCGCGCGGCGGCGAACGGGGGAAAGATTTAACCCTTCCAGTTTATTTAGGATCGTCCCAAGAACATATAGCGGGCGCGGCAGATAATGCTCGATGGCTTCTTCAGCATAGGCGCGGTCTTCATCCTTCAAGGAAACAACGCGCTCAAAGAGGCGCGTACGGTGCAGGGTATCGGTTCCGGCAATTTGCAGGGCCAGGTCTTTATCCGCGTCACTGGCTGTGCGTTCGCCGGAGTCTTTGCAATGCGGGCATTCGTAAATGCGCGCGTAGGGCACCTCTTCTCCTTTGCGCCAGAGGAAGGCTTGCGCCTGAATCTGCTTTTCACACTTTTCACATTGTGTAAGGTAAAGAGATTGCAAGTGAAGCTCGAGCCGTTCATCCCCTTTTTTGATGGCGCCCAGATCTGCCAATGCGGCTGTGAATTCTGATTCAGGCGGCGGGTTGGCGAAGAGATCCAATAGAAAACGTGTAATGGGGTTGTTTGCTGTAACGAGCACACGGTATCCGCTGCGGGCGGCTTCGAGGACGAGTCGCGGGGAGAATCCGAATGGGTCGAGCAGCCAGTTTCCGGCCAGGGTTTGAGGCGCAAGCCATCCGGATATGACTCCATCCTCCAGCGCGGGTAAAAATCGCGAGAGGGGACCTGAGTCGGCGGGTTTGAATCCGGGGATATATGGGGCGGGATTCATGGCAGGTCTTGTGTTATTGTAAGGCTTTGCTGATGGCTCTGCGCGGGGCGGCGTTCAGGTCGAAGTTGATGGCGGAGAGCAGGATTTGAAACCCAAGGATGACGGCAAGGGTCGGCAGGATGACTGTGCCCGTGGGTGCAGAGATGCCGATGCGATTGTATTGTATCCATTTTATGGAACCAAAGATAAGCCCCCAAAATAGCAATGGTATTCCGGTCAGCAGGTAAATGGATACCATTGAGAAATCAAAGATGAAATATTTTAGAATGATGCGGCGCATCAGCGTTTGTGAGAGTTTGAATGGAAACTCGATCAGCACCCGATGAATGGATAAGCTGGATGTTTCGTTCCGGTAGCGGGCCGGAATGGTCACATCCTGCACGCAGGCGTCGAGCAGGTATAGGTGCGAGAGCATGGATGTTTCGAAGAAATAACCACGGTCAATTTTCTCAAGCGGTAGCTGCGCCAGCACCCCGGCACGAATGGCGAAGAAGCCGTTCGTCGGGTCGAAGATGTTCCAGTAGCCGGTGGCGGCTTTTGTGAGGAAACTTAATCCGAGGTTGCCGATCCGCCGTACGAATGGCATTTGTTGGAGTGACTTAAAATCCCGAAACCGGTTGCCTTTGGTGTAATCCGCTTCTCCAAGCACGAGCGGTTCGAGCAAGGCAGGGAAGTAGCACGGGTCCATCTGCCCGTCACCGTCCACTTTTATTACAATTTCGGAGCCAAGTTCAAGGGCCTTCTGAAATCCGGTTATCATAGCCCCACCAACACCACGGTTCTTTTCGTGTTGGATGAGCAAAATGCGCTCATCTTTCTGTTTTGCGGCGAGTACCGTTTCGGCGCTGGCATCCGGTGAAGCGTCATCCACAACGATAATATGCCTGATAAATGCAGGAATCCCGTCCAAAACAGCCCGAATTTCAGGCTCTACGCGGAAGGCCGGGATGACCACTGCAATTATCAAATTTGAAAAATCCATGCTCAAAATTGTAATCGAAAAGGTGATAGAATTTTGCCAAGGAAATTTGATTTATGGCTACAGGCGACCAGATCCTCATCGTTGAAAACGACCCAGATATTGCCGATCTAATTGGGCGTCAGTCGCTTAAACCGCTTGGATATCATGTAACTGTGGTGGGGGAGGCTGGTTCGGCGATTAAATTTGCGACTCAGACTCCGCCTGACCTGATCATTGCAAACCTCAATCTGCCTGGTTTGAGCGGGAAGGATATGCTGGCGGCGTTCAATTCCCGCAATGTAAAATCGCCCGTTATCATCATTGCAGAAAAAGGACAGGAGCACGATGCCATTCAGGCCTTTCGTTTGGGCGCCATGGATGTCATTTTCTGGCCGCTGCGGGATGCCGAAGTGGTTTCCATTGTCGAACGTGCCCTGCGCCAGACCCAGGAAACTCGTGAACGTCAGAAGCTCGACCGTCAGCTCAAGGCCACCAACGATGAATTGCAAAGACGTCTGCGTGATATGACGACCATCCTTTCGATCGCAAAGGCGGTCACATCGGTCTCTGATCAACGTGTGCTGTTCGACCGCATTTTGGAAAGTGCTCTGCAATTGGGTGAGGCGGATATCTGCTGGTTGATGCTGCGCGAAGATAAGACCAATCTCTACCTATTGCGCGCGCATCGCGGCTTGCCTGAAGCCTGGTCGAAAAAAATGAACCAACAGGTGGATGATGGCATCAGCTCGCTGGTGGCGTTATCTGGTGAAAGCCTGTTTATGAACGGAGTTCCCCTCCAAAAGTTTAAAGTTTCCAGCTTGGGGCGTTCGGTGGGTGTGATCCCCATCAAGATCAAAACAGAGGTGATCGGTCTGCTGCTGGTGGTGCGCAAGAACGACCGTGAATTTGCACGGGATGCCCAAACCATGCTTGAAGCCATGGCTGATTATGCCTCCATTTCGATGGTCAATGCTCGATTGTTCCGGGCATTGGAACAATCCGTTGAGAATGCGCGCACTGGCGAAAAACATCGTCATGCCGCATTGGATTCCCTGCGGACAGCCATCCAAAACGAGGTGCAGTCTGCACTTTATCCGCTTAACTTGGTGATGACGGGAACCCCCGGCGCATTGAATCCGGAACAAAAAAAAGCACTCGAATCGGTACAAACTGCCCTGCAACGCCTTGGGCGCTCCTCTGAAAAGACTATTGCTCCACAAAAATAGAAGAAGCTGAATCTGATACCATGGCCAAACAAGACCTGATTCTCCTCGCCCTCGATGCATCACCGATTCTTGATCTGATGGATCGGGCGTTGCGAGCTTCTGATTTTGAAGTTGCCATGGTGCATAACCGTCCAGGGTTGGACAAATCGGTACAGGAGTCTATTCCAGCTTTGATGGTCATAGGGGAAAAGTTTGCAGGTGAAGACGGGTTGGTCATTTCAAGCGAAATGCTTGAGCGTTTTCCGACCATGCCGATTATTCTTTTTGTGAATCAAGAAGCGAATGGCGTGGTAAAGTCGATTTTCAAAAATGGTCTGGCGGGATATCTTTGCCCACCGCTCAAGATGCAGGATATTGTCGATGAAGTCAGACGTGCCCTGATACGCGCGCGGAAATTGGGGGATTGGGTACGGCGTGAGGTGAAACGTACGACGGCGTCGTTGGAGCAAAAGGCCAAGATATCGGAAGCAGAACGGGTCAAGTTGGAGGCGATCATTTCCAATGTGCAGGATGGCATTATCGTCCTGGACGAAAGCCAGCATATTTTGTTGATCAATCAAACGATCAGGGATATTTTTAATCTAAAAGATACCCCTGTGATTGGGTATTCCCTGCGGGATACGGTTTCCAATGCAGATTTGCTGGCTCTGCTGGATCGTACCAGGGAAGGCGCCCTGAAATACCATGAGATCAATTTTGATGATGGCCGGGTATATAACGCGCAATATACGCCTTTGCCGCGGATTGGCGGTGCTGTAACCATGCAGGATATTTCCTACCTCAAAGAGATTGACCGCCTGAAAAACGATTTTGTTCATACGGTTTCCCATGACCTGCGTTCTCCATTGACTGCCATTTTGGGATATACCGAATTGATCGAACGTACTGGAGAGCTTAATGATTCCCAGCAGGAATTTTTACAGCGTTTACAGATTAGCGTTCAGCATGTAACCACTTTGGTAAATGACCTGCTGGACCTGGGCCGCCTTGAAGCTGGTTTTGATACACGCCGTGAAATGGTTCTACTGGGGAATGTGCTCAAATACACTTTGGATGTCTTTGATAATCAGATCAAGAAAAAAAATATCAAGCTCGTTTCGGACGTGGCTCCCGAGGTAAAGCCTCTTCGGGCAAACCCGATCCGCATTCGTCAAATGATGGATAACCTGATCGGAAACGCCATCAAATACACGCCCATGAGCGGTAAAGTGACTGTGCGCATTTTCATGCAGGAGAACCAAATCGTTATGCGTGTGGAGGATACGGGGCCGGGCATCCCTGCTGATGAGCAGAACCGCGTCTTTGACAAGTTTTATCGCGCCACTAATCGTCCCAATGGTGTGGAAGGGACCGGGCTTGGGCTGGCCATCGTCAAATCGATTGTCGAAAGCCATCAGGGACGGGTATGGGTGGAATCAAAAGTTGGACTGGGTTCCGCCTTCGTTGTATTACTGCCTGCACAGGAATAATTTAATTTTCAATCCAGTGAATTAAAAATGCTGACGCCGGGTTATTCGCCCGGCGTCAGCTTTCGCCAAAGGAGGAGACAGAGTTTGCAGTTTGGAGGTGTCTTGTTGCCGTCTCCGTGGACGATATTAGTCGAGGAAGCGGATTTTGGACATCGTATTATGTCACTTTATTAAAGTGATAATATTCACAAATTCTCTTGCGTTTTGCCAAGATATTCCAAGATCCTTTGAATCCCCTCTTCCACTGAACGGTAGGTATTCACGGTCAAAGCAGAGTCCGGGTTGCCGGTGATCATTTTAGAAACCTTTCGGCCTTCCTGGGAAATGCATAAGACAGGTTTTCCTATTTGGAGCGCATACGCGATCTCATACCCAACCCCATGAGATGGCACACTGACTTCTGCGATCAGCAGATTACATTCGCGAATCCAATTTACATCCCGTTCATATACATCCTGTGGAGCAAGCAAGCGGTCGCCTTGTACTGTTTCTGATTGCGCCAGATGTGAGGTTGGGATGATATGGCCCTTTGCCTCCAATGCAGAGACCATCTGTTGATACACCGCCTCGAACTCCCGTCCGCCGGTGATGGAACAGGCAAAGTAAATGTTCATTTGTTTTTTGGAAGTTTGGAAAGAATGGAAATTTCGCGTTTGCTTTGCGGGGCTGCGGCAACCGTTCCGTGGCGCATGCTATCCAATTCGGCGCTGAAACGCATCCAATCATCGATAAGCAGGACAATATGCTGGCTCTTGTCCTTGAAGAAGAGCGGCGAGAGAAAAAGTTTCAAAACGGACTGCGACATCGGCAGGGCTTTTAATTCAATGACGATGGCTGTCATTTTGGCAAGTGGTTCGATGATCTCACGATGCCAGTTCGAAACACTTTTGGGTGGGAAAAGCGAACCAATATTGGCAGGCGAGGCTCGAATGAATCGTTTATATGAAATATTCATACGTAAAAAAGGGGTGGATAGCCGCAGATGGTCGCTGAAAGGTTGAACATAAGCGCTCTTACGCAAAATAAGGATTAGCAATCCCAGCAGAATACCCAATCCACCGATCACAGCAAAGACCATCCAACGCCAACTTTCGTAGCCCTGGCTGTATAAAATGTATGCCATGCCGCAAGAAGCAAGACCCAGTGCAAAAACAGCGGTCCACCACATACTCATCATACGGGTATATAGAACAAGCGGATATTTTTTGCCGCCTTTTTGCGATGCCATGCTACTCATCCTCAGAAGGATTGGAGAAACTTCCGCCTCGCTCCCGACCCGACGACTGGTCGCTGTTCAATTGACGGATCAACTTCCCGATGGCTTGTTCGAGATGTTCCCCCCGCAGGCTAAAGGTGATGTCGCCACGGGTCTTTTCGATGATGCCGCGGGCAAGGTCGGTCTGACGGCGAAGTCCGTTTGTAATGGCATCGGGATAATCCATGGTGACGAGGATGGAGTAGATCTCGTCCATATGGCCAAGCAGCCGTTCGGCTTCTTCCGAATAACCGTGGCGGAGAATATCAAGCGTACGGCGGCGTAATTCGCCGACAACTTCAGCCAACCCGTTGAGAAAGGTTGCGGGTTCAACGACCAGCTCTTCGAGAGTCGGAAGCGGTTGATTTCGAATCAAAGCACAGGTTACGTTCGCTTCGACAAATTCCTTGAGCGCATCCTGCGTATATCCCGCATGAAAAAGATCGGGGTAAATGTGAAGCGATTGACGAAGTCCATTTGCAAGGCTGCGGGCTTCATCCAATTGTGTGTTCATGGTCTCAATATCGTCGCGATGCACAGCCCGAATGGCAAGCGAACAGGCGCGGGTGAGTTGGCGTGCCTGCGCAAGGGCGCCGTCACGGGCGGCCGTGCGAGCGTCGAAATTTTTGCGAATCTGTTCTGCGATGGTCTCAAGTTTATGCATGGCTATTCTTTGGGAGGTTCAGGCGGCGGTCCCTGGAAGGGGCGGAAGAGATTATCGGCCAGCGAGCTATTACTGGGCACATTGATCTCTCCGAATGCGGCTTCGTAGCGGGCAATGTTTTCAGCAAGGGCTTTTAGGAGTAGTTTTGCGCTGAGCGGTGTCATTACCACACGTGAACGGATCTTTGCGCGGGTTTCGCCGGGGAGGAGGTGGGCAAAGTCGATGACGATGTCTGATGGGGAATGGGCGATGCGTGCAAGATTGACGTATTGCGGCTCGATGCCTTGGGGTAATTCAAGCACAGGGCCAGTAGGTTTGGGCGGGGTAGGGGGAGTGGTCATGGTTTTATTTAAATTAAACCCTAAGGGTTCTTAAAACCCTTAGGGTTTGTTGAATGGGTTAGAACGGAATGTCATCTTCCGGGGGGAGTTCGGCCATTTCCATACCGCCACCACCGGCCATGGGTCCGCTTTCACCTTCGCCACGGGAGGAGAGGAAGCGTACGGTGGCGGCGGTTACTTCAAAGGATGACCCGGCGGTTCCATCCTGACGGGTGTAGATGCGTGGCCCGCCCGTGGCTTTATCTGGCGTGAGGCGTCCTTCGACGAGGACCTTTGACCCTTTTTTGAGATATTGGTTGCATATCTCAGCGGTCTTGCCCCAGGCCGACACACGAAACCAGACGGTTTCCTTGACTTGTTCGCCGTTTCCGGCGGTGTATTGGCGGCTGGTGGCAACCGAGAAAGATGTCACTGCCTGGCCGGAAGGCGTATAGCGCATTTCCGGGTCTTTGCCTAAATTGCCAACGATGATAAGGGTGTGATACATTTGAAATTCTCCTTTAGGTTAAGGTACCCGTCGAATTACGACGGGGAAAATAGGTTCAACCTGTTCATTTTACACCTGCTTTTTTATTGTAAGAAAGGAATTTAAGGGATAGTCTAGGAGGCAAAGTAGAATAAAGTAAAGTAAAGCAGAGAGATGAAATATCAAGGAGAATAAAATGACCGAAACCGCCCCAAAACGTTATCATCCGGCCCTTGTTGCGATTCACTGGCTCACCGCACTGCTTGTCATCATGATGTTAGGTATCGGCAAGATCGTCATGCCGGGAATCTCGCCAGAAGACCCGCAAAAACCGCTGATGCTGCAAAGCCATACCTATATTGGCGGAGCGATTGCGTTTCTTCTCATCATTCGGCTTGTTCTGCGTTTTACAACCAGACGCCCAGCCTCTGCTGATGCCGGGAATGCCTTCTTGAATTGGGTTGGCAAGGCTGTGCATGTACTCCTGTATTTGTTCCTGATCAGCATGGCGATCAGCGGGCTGGGATTATTCCAGATGGCGAACCTGCCTGCGGTCTTTAGCGGGGGGGTGCCGTACCCATCGAATTTCTTCGATTATTTGCCGCGCGGCGGACATGGATTATTCTCATGGCTTTTGCTGGGGCTGGTGGCTCTGCATTTTGGCGCAGCCATGTTCCACCAGTTCATTCGCAAAGATAACCTTCTTGGACGCATGTGGTTCGGCAAGTAGTAGGTGAAATATAGGTGTAATGTCGTTTTATTCGTATCTTCCGTAGCATGGAATGGACCATCGAATATTTGACTGATGAGGATCTTTTATACATCCGCACTTGCGGAGTAATGACGCGTGAATCTGCCGATACCATGGTGAAGGAGATCGTTGAGGCGGCTGAGTGTCACCGATGCGATCGGCAGATCGTTGATCACCGCGAAACGCTCTTTGCTTTTAGCATCATTGAATATTATGAACGGCCGGATGTAAATGAAAAGATTGGCATATCGCGGAAGTGGAAAATAGCGATGGTGTTTCAGGAATTAAACGAGAATACACAGTTTATGGAAAATGTCTTCCATAACCGCGGGTATAACTTTCGCCAGTTCAATGATTTGGCAGAGGCCAAAAGGTGGGTGTTGGAAAACTGAAAAATTTACAACGGCGTCTTCATCGGGATACCCGCTTTTCTTGGGTATTTCGGTGGGGTAGCAGCGACCTTATCCACCAGTACAAGATAACGGTCGTCGGCCACACCAGGCAGGTTGACGGGGATCAATTGTTTTAACTTTCCACCCAATAATTTCACTGTTTTTTCAGCGGATTGCGCCTCTGCGGGGCCAGTCTCACCCTTTTGGGCAAGCATGGTTCCGCCGAGTTTAACAAGCGGGAGCAGATATTCGCTCAGGATGTTGAGATTAGCCACAGCGCGCGCCACGGCCCAATCATACGACTCGCGATGGGCCGGATTTTGTCCAATGTCTTCGGCGCGGGCGTGGATGACCTCGATGCCTTCCAGTCCCAGTGTACTGATCATATGCTGACAGAACATTGCCTTCTTGCCAACGGATTCCACCAGGGTGACATGCATGTTTGGGTAAATGATCTTAAGCGGCAGACCGGGAAAGCCCGCGCCTGTGCCGACATCCACAAGCCGGTAGGGCGGATACGCCTTCCAGGCGAGGACACATGAATAGGAATCCAGAAAATGCTTGACACGGATGGACTCAACATCACGAATTGCAGTCAGGTTGAACTTTTGGTTCCATTCCAATAGTTCCTTCTCAAATGTAATGAGCGACATCACCTGCCGCGCAGTGAGATGTACGTTGAATAGAGTTTTTGCGTCTTGAATTAAAGATTCCATATTGGGGATTATAAAACAAAGAGGACGACTCGAAAGCCGTCCTCTCGTTGCTCATTTCTCGTTACTTTTTCTCTTCGGTTTGTTGTGGTTCTACCTTTTTCTTATTGCCGCGCATTTTGCGGAAGAGGGCGCGGGCACCGAGGAAAGCCAGGTAGAAGGGAATGCCAATGGTCACCAGAACAGGCAGGGTGTAGAGAATGAAGCGGATCAGGAAGTAGGAAAACCCTTGCCAGAAGTCGAGCAGGTCCTGAATAGCTTCCAATGCCACACCTTGGGGTTCCCAACCGCCAATTTCCAGCGGTTTGGTGGTCTCTTCGGCAACAATACGAATACTAATGGCAGAAAGGGCAGCGGCTTCTTCGTAGTATTTGATCTGTCCCTGAATGATTTCGATCTGCTCACGATAGTACATCAACTGGTTGAAGATGTTCGTTACTTCATCCGTGTTCTGAGCATTTTTCATTAATTCGGTTAATTCCTGCTCTGCGGCCTGATAGGTTTTAAGGCGTGATTTCAGGTCAACATATTCAGCGGTTACATCCTGCCCGGAACGGGTTTCATTTTGTACCTCCACCACATCCTGCTTGATAAGCTCTAGCGCCTGATCCAGCTTTTCAGAAGGCACACGAATGGTAATAGCTGCTTCGGGGACCGGGGTGTAATCACTGGTATAGCCCTGGTACAAATTGGAGGAAACTACAAACCCGCCCATTTCCTGTGCCATGGCTTGAATATCATTCATACGGATTTCCACTTCTGCAACAACGATCGTCAGGTCGGCGTTTTGGATGACGATCCGTTCCACGCTGACGGCTTCACCACCGCCGCCGCTTGCCGGAGCCTCATTTGCAACGACCCCATCAACAACAGAAGGTGCAGGCGCTCCACTGGATTCTTCATAATACGTATCCTGCGCAGGAGCTTCGGCAACTGCTCTGGCGCCTGCGCATGCACCAAGGATCAGGGCGGCAATGGCAATTAAACTAAATGGTAATAGGCGTTTCATTTTCTTCTCCTTTTTCTTGTAGCGATTTCTCTGT
>DAOQPR010000039.1:0-13403 GCA_035333265.1 Anaerolineales bacterium | reverse complement strand
GTCTGTGACTCAATACCATACAGGAACAACTCTGTCACAAATTGGTCGTTGCGAATGACAACATCACGCAGCAAAATAACCTTGCTATTCGGCGCCCACATGACCGCCGCACCCAATAGATTCTTGATCGTGCGCGTCTCACCGTTTTCAAGATCATACAAACGTATCCCTTCCGGTGTGGCATAACTCAGCCATTTACCATCCGGCGACCAGCTTGGGTTCCCGCCGGGCAATTGTGAATCTTGAAAGACGGGTTGGTCTTCGGCGGTGGTCACGTCCAGCCACCACAAAGTGGGCAGTCCGCTCATATTGCCATCCAGGCTCATATGCTCATACACGATCTGATCACCCTTGGGCGACCATGCCAAACTCGAACAGATCGCTTCCATGCAATCGGCCAGTTTTTTGGTTGTCAGCACATCCAGATCCAATAGCCAAATTTCGTTCGACGCGTTATCGCTTTGAACGATGTAGGCCGCCTGTGTGAAATCTGGCGAGATATCGTATTCACTCACATTTTGAGTTTCGCCTGAAACAAGCTGGGATGTATTACTTGAATAATCTGTGATGAATAACTGTTTGATGCGTTCCCCATTCTCAAGCAGATATAAAACCCGCGCCTCACCTACGGACGTTTGAGTTGGCAGCACAACCCCAACATTTTCCTTCGCCCGTATCACTGCGCCCCAGGTCAGACCCGCACCGAGGATGACGACGATCACAGCCGACACAACAGGCAGGATCGGCGCAAAGCGATCCAGAAAGCCCATACGGTCGAAGAGGCGGCGGCTGTTGACCATGAGCAGGCCAATGACGATTAAGATTACAGCGAGGCCGAGGCTAAAGGACAGGATCAATGCCAAACCAAGCAGGAGGCGGTTGATTGCGATCGCAACTAAAAGAATGGCAATTGCATCGGGGCAGGGGACGAGTCCGCCGCTAATGCCGAGTGCAATGAGCGAACGCCAGGTGATGGTCTCAGGCACATCATGGGAATGCATTTTGCCGTCGCCGTGGTGATGCATTCCAGATTGTATGGGCTGAACTTTGACCGCACCCGTAATTTTCCTTGATGATGCAGGTGATAGGGATACTTTTCGTTTTTCAGCGGTGACCGGTACAGCGGCTTGAGCCGGGGCAGGCCGCCGCCACTGCATAAATCTTTGCCAAAGCAGGTACACGCCCAAACCGAGGATCAACACCCCCGAGAGGATTTCAAGAAAGGGGATGACTGCCGTGGGTAGAAAATACTTTGACGCCACAAGAGTAAGGATGCCAAGTAGAAAGACGGAGCCAGTGTGGGTAAGTGTGACCACGGTACCCAGTACCACTGCGTGCCAGGAGGTTCCACGCGAGCCAACAAGATAGGCCGCCACCACCGTCTTGCCGTGGCCGGGAGTGAGTGCGTGGAGCGCGCCGAGGGCAAGCGCAATGAACAAGGCGACGAGATAAAAACTTAAAGAGGCCTCTTTACTGCGAACCAGGTCGAGCAGAATTTCCTGGGGTGAGCGTTCTTGTAGTTCAGGGACGACCTGTTCGGCGGTTTCGGTGACCACATCCTTTTGTTGACCGAATGGCAGGGCTGGTGCGCCGCTATCCCATGCAGTGAGCAGGCGGCTTTGGTCTTCAATACTGGCAGGGTTGCGGATATGGTCGATGGTGAGGATGTGACTTTTTTGCGAAGGGAAAAGGAAGGCTGTGCCGTCAGTGGCTGTCAGGTAAAACCAGTTGATGGACTTCGCCGTTTCCATGCCATTGTCGATGACGATGCGTTGGGTATTATCCGTATCTGTGCTTAAGTCGGCGGAGAGGTGGAAGGTGATGTTCTCTTCACCTGCCTGGAAGGTTTGCAGCGAGGAGGGGATTTGAATGGAATCCACTGTCAGTGGCAGGGATTTTCCATCGAGGCTGACCTGTAACAGGTCGAGTCTTGAGGCGCTCCAGGATTTGGATTCAGAATCGCTGATGGCTCCATTCTGATCTGTATCCATTTGATTCCAAATGAAGTTGATAAGCAGTGGACCCGGTTTGAGCTGCCATTCGATCTGCATTTCGGTTTGTGAGAGTGTAATGGTAATGGTATGTGCATACAGGTCTGCCGGGTGTGCTTTTACCGGATAAGCAGGGAACAAAAGGAAAGCGACGGTAATGATCGCAGTAAGTTTAAGTGCAAGCTTTTTCAACAGGTCTCCAAGATGTGAATGTGGGATCCGAAGGGATGTCGACGTTTTGGGATGATCTACGGCAGCCACTGCGGGAGGATACCTTCAACCAGCACATTGGATTCGCTGGAACCCTCCTGCCAGAGACCGATCTCCGGTTTATATTGCCCTTTTAATTTGAATTGTTGGAAGAGCAAGGCGCTGCCCCAGGGGTCCCATTGCGGAGAGTTGTAGGTGTATTCCGGGTCTCCGGCGACGACGATGCCATCGAGTAGATTGGGGTTGAATACCCATAGGATTTGGGTAAGCTGTTCTTTGCTGGCGCGCATACTGAGTACGGCGCGGTATTCACGCGGTGACCAGGCCAGAGAGTAGTAGGAATAATCGTAGGCATCCTTTTGGCCGATAAAGGTATTCGATTCGTTGATCGATAGGTCTGCCATCTTAACCAGGGTGCGCCCGCCATTTTCGGCTTGTTCAAAGGAGGTGTATAAAAATTTTGTAGAGTCAGGTGACCAGGTGACGGGTCCGCCGGTGCTGGTGGGGAAAAGGAATTGGTCTCCGGTTTGGAAATCGATCAGGTTGATGAAATCAGCCAACCCGTCGAAGGAGGCGAGTTTTTGCGAGTCCGGTGACCAGGAGGGGCTGTATCCCAAAATTTGCTGATCTTCGTAGAGCGGGCCATCGGAGCCGCTTTCGAGGTTGAGCAGCCAGATACGCGGCGAGCCAAAAGGTAGATCGGGAGTGGGGCCTGCGGCTTCGCGGGAATAGGCAATGAATTTGGTATCAGGTGAGATGACAGGTGTGGTGCAGCGGTCAAGGCCGCAGTCCAGCAATTTGGCGGCATCGCCGCCTTCACGGCTAACGCGCCAAAGATCGATGCCGCCATTTTCATTGAGGGAGGTGAATATGATGAAATTTCCATTTGAGGCCACTTCAAACGATAAGACTTTGGTGTTTTCATCTGTCAATGGCTGGGCAGAGGTATTGTTTAAATCTGTTGACCAAATCCTGCTTTGGTCGCTGTCAGAGATCATGTAGGCCACGCGTGGTTCACGTACGCTAAACGCCCAGGATTCGCCCTTTTTCACTTCGCGCCCATTGGAGGCCACCTCTCCCTTGCTGAGTGTGATGGTGTAGGTGGTGCCTTTTTCAAATGGTTGGATGGGGATAAAACGCATGTTGTAGGTATCCACCCATTCGAGGTAGCCTTCTTGAATCGGATCGAACGAGATCAGGTCAGAGGCCATTTCCGGGTCAAAGGATTCGGAAAAAGTGAAAGTGATCGTTTCAAGCGGACTGATTTCCCCATTTTCAGGCAGACTGACTGCGACCCGTACCCCGGCTCCTTCGCCAAGCAGGATGGTGGCGCTCACCAGGGCCATCAGCACCGCCAGAGCGCCCATTGCCACTGTGTTGAACGAAAGCGCTCCCAATTGGGCGGCTAGGCCAGATGAATTGGGTTTGGATTTTTTCTTCTTTTGTGATGTGGTCATGGATAGAGATAGGGTTGATCAGGAATATCAACGGCTTCCACTGTTTCGGCGGCGATCAGCGGCACGCGGCTGCCGTTTAATTCTACAGACTCAATGGTACCTTTGACAACGACCCAAGAGTCTTTTTGCAACGTGGTTGCGGCGCTCCAACGCACCGGCATGGCGATGGCGAATCCATCGGCGGCGCAGCAGGAGACGACGAACCGGCTCACATAAAACTGGTCACTGCCCAGCGCTTCATCAAAGTAGACAAAGCCGACAACGGATGCCTTTTGCCCGACGAACTGGGCCACATCCTCCTCATAGTTGAAGAGTTTCAACCAATCCAAAATATTACGTTCCTCAGATTCGGTTTCAAAGATTTGGGCAGAGGTGTCCGAACTGACCAGCGGGGCGCTGGTGTTGAAGCCCTTTGTGTCAAAGGCGGATGAATCCAATGGACGGGCGGGGATGAGGATGCCAATAAGCAGTGGGATGAACATGACCCACAAATTTCCTGCGGAGGGGGCATGGTCGTGCTCGTGATGGTGATCCGGGTGTTCCAACTCATGCTGACGGGAGCGGCGGATCTCGGTAAAAACGGCCTGGGCCATGACTGCCAGAAAGAGGATACCGACCACGGTCAGCGGTACAAAACGGGAGTTGATGTACCAGGTCAACTGTCCGTTGACAGCCTTCATGACGAGAAAAACAAACAACCCCAATAATAGCAAACCCTGAAAGGAGCGAAACATTCGTTGTTGCATAATCTATCTCCATGCTGGAACGGTATGCGTTCCCTATTTTACGAAGTAATTAAAGAACAGCCCGGCCAGTAAACTCATCATGAATGGAAGGGCAATAATATAAAACACGGGACGTTTCTTGAATACTTGTAAATACATGATTGTACTCTTGATATCCACCATGGGGCCAAATACCAGGAACGATAGAACAGACCCGAAACTGAATGTGCCCACGAAACCAAGCGCCACAAATGAGTCGACTGTTGAACAGATGGAGAGCAGGACTGCCAGCAGCAGCATGATCAATACCGAAAGCACCGGCCCGCTGCCGATGGCCAGCAGTGAGGATTGCGAGATGAAAGTCTGCAACCCGGCAGCCAGTAATGACCCCAAAATAAGATACTTGCCCATATCAAAGAACTCATCCACAGTGATGAGCAGGGCGGCGCGAATTTTTTCGAGGACGGTATTAGCATGCGAATTGACATGAATATGTTCATGCTCATGGTCTGAAAGAATCGGGCGCAGGATATTCCCCGCATCCTTCTCGACCGAGAAGATTAGCCCCACAACCACAGCGATCACCAGGCTGATGGCGAAACGCCAGAACAGCATCTTACCCCAGCCGAATGCGGAAGCGGTGCTAAGCACCACGATGGGATTTAAAACAGGCGCAGCCAAAAGAAAGGAAATACCTGCTGAAAGCGGCAGCCCTTTTTTGAAGAGGCGGCGGGTGAGCGGTACAACTCCGCATTCACAGACCGGGAAGATCATACCCATAAAAGCACCGCTGATTGCCGCGGCAGCGGGTCGGCTTGAGACCCAGCGACTCATTTGGTTCTGGTCAACAAATACTTCTACGAGTCCGGAGGCGAAGGTTCCCAATAGAAGATAGGGTATGGCCTCTACAAAGATGCCAAGAAATACGGTTGCAAAGATATTAAGCTTGTCCCAGAACCAGGGAAAAATTTGCGCCGGAAGCAGGCTTGAAGTGACCAGGGCCAGAATGCCCAGGACAATCCAAAGGATCAGGCTGCGGGGAATGCGTTTGCTGGATGATGAAATTTGCATGATGTAATTCTATCCCTGCTTTTTAAAAGTATGCTGAGACCTTGTAAGTTTACAAAAATGCTGATTGCGCAATTGGAGGTTTATGAATAACATTGGGAATACTTTTATGCTTAATTCATTGATCAAACAAGTTCTTCTCGACCTGGGCGATTTGGAAGACGAATATCAAGAGTTTCACCTTCAAAGCACCCTGGTTATTTATAAGCTGGCTGCTGTTTTTGTGGCTGTTGCAAACCTTGCCATGTTGGGCATCGATTCTCTTTTTCTGAATGGCCAGACCGAACTATTGTTATGGATGAGCGTAATTCGTGCCATGTATACGGCGTTTACATTGTTGTCTTTGGTTGCAGTGCAACGTCCCAATCCCAGTTATGCGCGCATCGAATCCGTGACCTTTGTATGGATTATGATCACCAGTATTTATTTCATACTTTTCAACTTCATCCGCCCGAATAATCACTTTACCACCAGTATCGATACCTTGCTGGTGTTTGGTATTTATGTATTGGCCCCCTTGCGAATGAATCGCCTGGTTGCATTGACGGCCGGATTTTCCATCGGCTCTGTGGTGGTGGCATTCTGGGTCAAGACCAATATGTCACTGATTGACCAGGGCGTGATGCTTGGAACGCATATTTTCGTGCAGTTGATCGGGCTGACTTCCGCAGTGCAGATTCAATCCTACCGTCGTACGGCCTTTCTGGCTTATCGGCAGGAAAGGGGGGCACGTGAACTTGCTTTAGGAATGCTGCGCGTCGATGCCCTTACGCAAAGTTTGAGTCGTCAGTATTTTCTTGAACAGGCAGAGAGGGAATTCGAACGCGCCAAACGATATAACCATCCGTTAACGATCCTCATGATGGATCTCGATCTTTTCAAGGAAATCAATGATAAATACGGCCATAAAGTTGGAGATGCGGCCCTTCAACAATTTTCCAGATTGGTGATGGAGCAAAAGCGCACAACCGATTTATTCGGCAGGCTGGGCGGAGAGGAATTTGCTTTGATGCTGCCGGAAACAGACATGGATGGCGCAGAGGAGACGGCCCGACGCATTCAGGAAATCTGGGCGGGCACGGATATTCAAACACCTGTACTGATCATATCCTCCACTGTGAGCATTGGGGTTACGGCGATGCTCGCCCATGATACGATCTTTGATGATATGCTCATCCGCGCCGATGAGATCATGTATCGTGCCAAACATGGCGGGCGCAACCGGGTGGAGATTCTCCGATAATAAAAAATGCTCCAGTTCAAATTCTGGAGCATTTTTTGTTCAACCCGATTATTGTGGAGTGACAGGGCCTTCAAGCGGGTAATTGTTGGCATACCAGTCCAGCAACCCGCCAGTTACGCTGGTGGCATTGAAACCGGCACTGAGCAGAATATCCCTTCCCTGCTTGCTGCGATTCCCGGAATGACAGATCACAACGATCTCCTGGTCTTTTGGCAGCTCATTCAAACGTGTTGATAATTCATCCAACGGGATGAGTGTGGTATTGGGTACATGGTAATCAGCCCACTCTTGAGGAGTGCGGACATCCAGCACAAACGTGCCGGATTGATATTTCTGATAGGCTTCTTCCGCGCTGATGTCCCTGGCCAGGGTAGCTGCGCCTCCACCACCGCCGGATGTGGCGATCAGGTAGACGATGATGCCCACCACAACGACGATCCCCAATTGCACGGCAGGCATTCTGAGATAACTTCCCAGCCCACCTCGCGCCATGGAACTTGTTTTTCTTGGTTTGGCTTTTTTCTTCGACATTGCATCCTCATTAATTATGGAAATAGTTTCCACCTTTGGATGCAAAACTTGCACTAAAGTTACAAGCAAAAATATCAGCGCAAAGATACAAGACCCTGCTGCATCTTTGCGCCGCCAATGGCCGAACTTATTTGAAAGAGCTTAATGCACTTTCCAGGTCGCCATACACCTCAAAAAACATTCCCAGCCCAACCACATCCAATACCTGTGAGACGGCAGGTTGAAGGGCCATCAATTTAACATGCTCACGCGCGCTGCCGTCCTCCCGCGGATTGATGGCACGGAAGATCGGCCTGCCGCCATCCGGGTTGCTGAGTGAATGACCGGCATAAATACGTGCCACGCTGTGCAAGGCCATCAACCCGGCGCTGCTTACATAGGGAACCTTCTCCATATCCAGCAGCAGGTCACGAACGCCTTCATCATAGGCTTCCTGGGATTTTTTGATGACGTCTGTATAGGTGGACGAATCCACATCCCCTATAATGTGCATTATGGTGACTTTCCCCTGTTTTGAAAAAGAGATTTGCATACCAACTCCTGTTTCCAGCTAAACAACGAATTAACGGAAATTGAATTCTTCATAGTGAACATTGGTTGCAGGCACCCCGGCTTCCAGAAATTTCTTCTCAAAGGCCTGCACCATGGGCACAGGCCCGCACATATATATGTGATGTGCTGAAACATTGCCGCCTGCGTTCTTGATCATTTCATCCACGGTCAACGACCCATGTACTGAAGAGAAACGGATATTTGCCTTCAAACGTGGATGCTTTTTGGCAATGGCTTCGATCTCCTCGGCAAAAACAGCTTCTTCAGGATGGCGTACCGTATAGTAGAAATGCACATCGAATGGCAGTTCAGTTTTCAGATCACGTAGAAAGGAAAGGAAGGGGGTAATGCCGATCCCACCGGCGATCCAGATCTGTCCATTCCCGCCCTGTCTGTAATCGAACATTCCATACGCACCTTCTACAATGGCCTCCATGCCCGGTTTTAGGTGCTGAAACAAATGCCGGGTGAAGTCGCCGCAGGCTTTGATCGTCACACGCAATACATCTTCATGCGGCGCGCTTGAGATCGTAAAGGGGTGGGCTTCATCCAATGCCCTGTCGCCTTTGAAGCGCACGAACAGGAATTGCCCGGCATGGGCATGTTTGATCGGCCTGCCTTTGGCGCGCATCACCACTTCACTGGTCGAGTTATTGGGATGATTGACCGCTTCCACCGTGTAGGGGACGTGTTTGCCAAGAAAGCGCGCAAGCACTTCCGTATAGATATAGGAACCTATCCCCAGGAACACAAAGATCTGATTCCAGTTGATGGCCACTTTTGTGGTCGGCGCATTGACCGTAATGGAATGAAGATAGCCCAAAATAAAGAAAATACCAATGAAGCCATGCAGGCGCTTCCAGCCTTCATACGTGCCGCTGGTGAGTTTGTTCAGGTATGGAATGCGCGGCGCAAGAGTTGGCAGGACGATGGCAACCAGGCCAAGAAAGGAGATCATGGCAAGGTAGTTGCCGATGGCCAGGTCGAAGATATGAAGCGGCACCGTCAATATATGGACGAACATCAACAAAAAGGCGGCTGTGGAGGTGCGCCGATGCGTGGCGTACATCTTATCCAACCCGCCAAAGAAAGGCTCGGCCCAGCGCGGGCGGGTGGAGATGAAAAGCGAGAACGACATCAATACGATCACCACCGACCCCTGGGTCATCCCGGCATGGTAACGGGCATAATTTTCCACCCCATTATTTTCAGGGGGAAACAGGAGCCAGACGATCACGGTCAGCACAACCAGAACAATAATTGTAATATTTCCCAAGTTTCGTTTCATGAATTCACCCGATAAAAAATAAATGAACAGCGATGCAGATTAATTTGCATCGCTGTTGTTTTGTTCCTTTATGAAAAGGACGCGAGCGCCTTTTGTTTATCATCGAAGATCTCGAAGAAGGTCGAGAAGCCAACCATCTCCAGAACGTTCATGATCTCTGGCCGCGGATTGAGAAGCTTTACATTTTTCTGCACTCCGCTGTCACGGGTGCGTGAAATGGAACGGAGCGCAGCCCAGCCGTGTTCCAGATCCGGCATGGCTTCACCGCGCAGGATCAGCGCAGTGACATGCAGAGACACCAGCCCGGCGCTGGAAATAAAGCTCAGGTCAGCCATGTCCAAAAGGATGCGGGATGCGCCCCCTTCAACCGCCTGTTGAGCGGCGGCGATCAGGTCCTTATAAGACTGCCCGTCCAACTGCCCGGCCAGTTTGATCACAGTGACGGGCACATTCCCCTGTTCTTGCGAAATATTAATTTGCATATCATCCTTCTCCCGAGAGTTGATGGTCGAATTATAAACCCGCTTTACGTGTCAGCCGTTCCAGGCGATGGTCAATTTCATGCAGCCAGTGATTCCGAACATACGGTGGCAGGTCTGCCTTTTCGGCTTCTGCCCGTGCCGACTTTGCCCACTTTACCGCAGACTTCGCATCGCGCATCTTATGCTCGTAATACTTCGCCAATTCGATATGAGCATAGATATGACCTTTCTTCGCCGCCGCTTTCCACAACTCGACCGCCCGATCCATATCTCCTCGCTTCTTTTGCAGAATGGAGATCCGCTTCACAGCCACGCCGAAATCTGCTTCATTCAACCCGAGCTCGAGTCCACGCTCGAACAGACGCGCCGCCTCGTCCCAATGACCGAGGTCTTCGAACAGCTTGCCCAATGCAATGAAGTCCAGACCATGTTCCACGCGTCCGGCATAGGGATCGTCAAGGATTTCGCTGACGTGCGCCAGCAAGGCCGCCATTGCCACTACATCCATGGCGTTGTGATAGAACACGCCTCCAAGCGGACGGGCATCACCCGTACGCAGGTAATCAAAATACAGCCACGGGATTTCATATCCGGGCACTTCATCAGAAGAGCGCGTAAAACCCATGACATGCTCTTCAAGATATTTCAATGCACGTGAGGGCAGCCGGTCACGCCAGAGTCTGCGGGCTAAAGGCAAGAGGTCGATGTGAGCATAGTCTTTGAACGGGATCGGAATGCGATGTAATTTATAACGGGTGGCAAGCAATGGGGCATCGAAGGCTTTACCGTTGAAAGTGACCAGCCCTTCACACGGGGCGAGGAAGTCGATCAGCGCTTCGAGCATGGCAGCTTCTTCGGCAGGGTCACGCAGGAAGAATTGTTTGATAACAAACTTGTCGTCTACAAATCGAGCCACGCCCACAAGAAAGGCATAGGTGCCTGTGCCGCCAGAGACGCCGGAGGTTTCGGTATCCAAAAAGGCATATTTGTGAATGGGCAGTGATGCAATTCGGGGATCATTTGCCCATTGGGCAATGACAGCCAGCGGGAAGGTGGAATAGGGGGAGGCGTTTCCATGTCGATAATCATGCGTATAGACCTGCTCGGTGACGAAGGTCTCTCCGCTTTTATGAGAGGAGACAAAGCTTCCGGCGACCACCGAATCAATGGAAAGAGGGTCAGGTTTGGGCGGGGTTGGAAGCGTGTCGGCTGTCTTGACACCGAGGGCTTTGAGTTTATCGGCTAATGAGGGCATTTTTCTGCTATTGTAATCTGCCTTCCCCTGGAAATTCCGAGCGGAATCAATTCATTTTTTTATTAATCTAGCCATTGACTTTCACTAGGACTAGATTAAAATGACCTTGCATTATTGTAAGTATGTTGCAAGCAAATTGCAATCCAGTTGTTATGTAGCTTGTTTTTTTTTGTGCTGGTTTAAAAATGAATTTCAAAAGAACATTGCCATTGTGTTTTTAGTTACACCCTGATTCGTTAAAAGACCTGTTTTGCATGACGACAGGTTGAATATGAGTAAGGCGGCGGGTTGTGCGTTGAAAGCCGCCCAGATTTATTAATACCAAAGTAAATAAAACAAAATGCATGCAATCTTACAGTTTTACTTTGAAGGAATGAATTATGCTCGTGTGCTTTGTGCCTGACAATGCTGCTCGAGAACTACCTTTGGCGGACAGTGATTCTTCATTGTGGAGTTTTAGGTTGCCCATTCCATTCAAATTACATCGCTCTAAAACACATCTTACAAATTTAAATCGACGACTTGGGGGAATATGAAAACAGACCGTTCATTAGAAACATTACATCAAGTTTATAAGCAATTGAAATCCTCTATTCAGTATTTTGACGCGTTTTTGGGCGCGTTGTAAATTAATTATGTTCAGTTGGAGGCAATACATGCGATCTTTTCATCAAACTCTTGGTACTAAAGTTTTTACGGCTTTTGCGATTTTGATATTAATGCTTACCGTAATGCCTGTATCTCCTGTAAATGCAGCGGATACAGGGTTGCAAAGTCCAACTACCTGCACTGGTGGTGCTTGGACGAATCCTGGCAATGCAGTTAGCTCGAACAATCAATATGCGACTACAAATGCTGGTGGGAATGCGATGGTTTGTACTTTCAACATTCCTGCCATTCCAGCTGGAGCGACCATAAATGGGATTGAGGTTCTGGTGGAAGGGTTTACTAGCGGCAGGCAGGCGACGGTTAGTCTTTCCTGGAATGCCGGTGGCACCTATACAGGTGTCACAAACAACACCACCTTTGGCGGTGCAGAAGCCACAAACACTCTCGGCGGTGCGGCCAATACTTGGGGTAGGACTTGGGCCGTTGGTGATTTTACTGCCGCCAACTTCAGAGTACAGCTCAATTCCACAGGTGGCGGTGGCGTCATTTCAGTGGATCATGTACAGGTGAGAGTTACCTATACTCCCGCAGTGCCTACCACTACCATTGGCGACGGAACTACCCCCGCAAACAAGACGGTGGGAGCTTCTGCCACCAATGTGGCGGCGTCTTCATTTACACTTTCCACAAATATTGGCGCCGATACAGTGACCGACCTGGTGGTGACGGGCACAAATACCACCAATGTTGCCGTCAGTGGAGTTAAGATTTACCGCGATAATGGCGGTACCGCCAATGAATGGGATGGAACAGACACCCTGGTGGGAACCGCTTCATTTGCCGGTGCGACAGCAACCTTTAATGGGATCAATTTGCCTGTAACGACTACTGCAGCGCAGTACATCATCACGTACGATACGACTGCGGCGCCCACCAACGGTCAGACATTGACCGCCTTTGTATCCAGCGCCACGGCGACAAACCCGGTTACAAATAATGACAATGCGGATGCAACATTGACGATCGATACTGTTGCGCCCACGGTGACGAATGTTGATTCCACGACTCCCGGTACATATTTCAACGTGGGTGATAACATTACCATCAGGGTGACATTCAGCGAGAACGTGACTGTAACAGGCACGCCGCAGATCACCCTGGAAACGGGCGCTGTCGATCGAACCGTAAATTACGTGGGCGGCAGCGGGACGACCCAACTGACCTTTACCTATACCGTGCAGGCTGGCGATACTTCCGGTGACCTGGATTACGTGGCGATAAACTCCCTTGCATTGAACGGCGGTACGATTCGAGATGGAGCGGGCAATAATGCGACTCTGACCCTGTCAGCTCCGGGTGGGGTAGGCTCCTTGAGCGCCAATGAGAACCTTGTCATTGATACTATTGCTCCTACCGTGACCGTCAACCAGGCGGTCACGCAGGCTGACCCAGCCAGCACCCAGCCGATCAGCTTTACCGTTGTGTTCAATGAGGCGATCAACAATTTTACTGGCGGCGATATTGTTCTTACAGGTACCGCAGGGACTGGAACGTCTGGAAATTTTGGGGCTACCACCAGAAACATTACCAACCTTGGAGCCAACACGTACAGGGTGGATATCAGCGGGTTAACGGTTGCAGGCACAGTGATTGCGTCTATTAACGCGAACTCTGTCACTGACAATGCTGGCAATAACAATACGGCTAGCACGAGTACCGACAATACGGTTACTCTTATTGGTTTTACAGTTACCTCCTCGGCAGGACCTGGGGGAACGATTACCCCCAATGGAACCATAACTTTGGTTGGCGGTGCGAACCAGTCATTTGAAAGCGTCCCGAATGCAACATTTGTTTTGGCCGATGTTTTACTTGACGGTTTCTCCATTGGTAGAGTTAATAATTACACGATCAATAACATCAGTTCTAATCATACAATTGCCTCCTCGTTTGATGGTGGTTGGGCCGCACCAACGAATACATTTACAAATG
>DAOQPR010000038.1:1557-13634 GCA_035333265.1 Anaerolineales bacterium | reverse complement strand
TCTCAACCAACTGAACAAACGCAAAATGCTTTGCCCCAACGTGTGCCGGGTTGATAGAGGCTCGATCAGCGGAATCCATAACTTCCGCTCATCCTGCGGAATCGCCTGCTGGCGGCGGGGAAGACTGTGCAGGATCGACTCGGCTGGAGGAAATGCCCCGCCTCTTTCTTCGCCGAAATCTGCCCCAGCGTTCTGACGGTTCTTCCACTCCTGAACGGCATCAAAAACAGCCTGGCGCACCTGCAAGGGCTTCATTTCCTTCTGCAATTTCATGCCTGAGTCTCTTTATCGTCCAAACGGAAGAGAACCGTCCTGCCGTTTACGAAAATCGTTATCAGCATCAAAACCTGATAGATGGGATTCGTGATAACACTTTGAGAAATTGCTGTCATCGTGATGGATTCTTGTGCCTGAAAATAAAGCTGCAAGCCAACCACAATGGCAGCGCCCAGAGTTAAAAACAAGGCATGCCCTGCAAACCGAAACACCATATAAATGGCATACGACCATTTACTCATCAGCGAATTGAAATTCACCGAGGGCAGCGACAACATATGCGATGTGCGGAACAGTAAATTCTCCATTGCATATGCCACACGGTCCAGGCGGATGATCGCCTGTTCACTGCCTTTTCCATCCATTTGCCCCATAATTGCATCTGTCACACGGCGGCGCGCCTGCTCCGCCCGATACTCTTCGAATTTCCGAAACTGATTCACAAAGTTGATCTCGCGGTACAACCGCACCGCCATCGACTCCAACAACAGCGTAGACCGGATAAAGCGCAGAATGTGAATATCGATCACGACCCCATATTTACGAACCAGTTGCATCATACCCGCCCATTGAATGGCAGATGTTCGCTCCTGCCAGGTGACGCTATGCGGCGTGGCTTCCAACGCATAAAGCAATTGCCAGTTATACGTTTCCAATTCCTGTGCCAATTCGATCAGATCAATGGGAGGTAAAGGCTCAAGTAACACAAGTGTGGCACGTGCCATGTTTTGAGGGTCGCGTTCCCAAGCATACTTCAGGTTTTTTCGCAGGGCCTGTTGTTTAGAGCGGCTAAGCGTTCCTGTGGAAGCAAAGTTAATAAAGTGTAGGGTACTGTCACGGGTAACAATAACGCTATCCGGATTCGGATCACCATGGAAAAATAGATTTTCGCTCCAGCTCCAATAATTAACCCAAAGTAGTCTCTTGGCAACCAGTTTCGGATCTATATTCATTTCCCGTGCGCGTGCCATCACGCTTTCGTTGCCATGTTCAACCGCTGCAAGCAGTTCCCACAACCAGATTCCACTGGCAAACTCGTTGACCACCACCTCTTCAGTCGTCAGATTAAGATGGATGCGGTTCGCAGTGAAAAAGGTCATTCGTGAGTTGGCTGCCGCCCGGCGGAAGGAATCCTGTCGGCGGGCTTCTTGTACAAAATCCAGTTCCTCAAGCAACAAGGTCCGAAACTCGAGGCGCATTTCTCGAGTAAACCCAGGCCTAAAAATTGTCAGAAGTTCTGCAAAGGAGAGAAGCCAATCGAATGCTTCGAGGTCTGCCGTGAACTGCTCGCCAATTCCAGGCCGTCGGACCTTCACAATCACTTTCTCCCCTGTTTGCAAAAAGGCTTGATAAATACAGGCAACAGAGGATGACTCTATGGGGTCGGGGTCGAAGCTTGAAAAAATTGCAGTAAAGGGTTTCCCCAAAGAACGTTCAATGGTTGCTACTGCCTGTTTTACCGGAAATGGCTCCATCCGATCGGTCATGCAGGATAGTTCATTGCTGTAGACCCATGGCATAAAATCCAGGCGCAATGAAAGATGGATCCCCAGTTTTACGAAAGCGCCTCCATTCCGTTCAAATGCCCGCCTGAGGCGTGTTGCCCGGCGTTTGGGTGTATCCCTGCCAAGCAGAACATCCATGAGAATGTTGAGATAAAAATAGAAAAAAAGTTGGAGCCAGCGCAGGAAACTTATCAGCGAGCGCAGGTGATTCACCTTGAAAGCGATGAAACGCATCTGCGACAGGGACGAATCTTCCGCCGAGACCTCAATTAATTTTCGTCTAGGCAGGTCGGATAGAACTCCGCTTTGTTGATCAGCATTTGCGAGATTCGAGCGCTCAATCATTTATTGAGTTCAATTTAAATTGATTATCGTCACGTTTTGTAGATCAGATTAAGACAGGTGCAGTGTCCGCATTATCAGATACGGAATAACCGTATCAACTTGGATGAACGGCGGAGATATTTTCGAAGCCGCTGTCGGTAGGAACTCTTTTCCAGGGATTCGGCCAGGTCAACAGGAATATCGCTCGCTTCCTTTAGGTAGGCGCTTGTGGCCTTGGCTGAATTATGGAGGAAATCCTCAATGGCGCCGTCCTTTTTTTCCTTTGCAGATTTTTTGCGTTCTTCCTCGTATGTATCGATCCCCTTTGATAACGCCTTGACGGACTTTTGCGCAATGCGCATCACATTTCCTTCAAGGACTTGAATGTCTTCCAATCCTTCAGAATATTGTGCTTGTCCATCGGTTGTTTCGGGCTTGTTTTTCTTTTCTCGTTCCTTGAATTCGAGAACGATTGGCTTTATTTCGGGTTGAAGTTTGCCGCCCATTCTTTTGAATACACGCGGTTTGGCATTATTTGCTTCGCTCATGGCTACTCCTTATCATCTTCTTCGTCATCATCTTCCTCTTCCTCATCCAATAAAGGAAAGATGACTTTATTTAGATTCAGCCTCTGTTGTTTGGTTTTTTCTTGATAAATGATGATCATGGGAACAAGTACTTTGCCTTCAACCTCAGCACCAAGCATTTCCTTTACTTCTTCAGTAACTTCCAATACTTCATCCCATAACTTGCCTTCCCCCTTTTTTAACTCACTTAGTAAACCAGGTTTTTGCTTACCTAAATCGATGATGATGGGCTGGGTGACTTCTACCGATGCGACTGTCGTTTCTTCTGCCATATGTTCCTCACTTTCATTTGCTGTTCGATTTATACGTAATTATGCAAATTGAGATTACTATATTTTGTAGCGGATGTGTGGCACTTGGGGTCGAATATCAACAGACTTACTTAAGTTCTATGGAATAGGATTGACAAAAAGAATTGAATATGATTTATTCTATCCCAATTATACATGATGTGGTGCTCAACAAATGAGAGGGATGTCCTTGTTGAGGTCGTAATGATCTTAGTTCTGGAGTAGAAATATGAATTCTAATCAGTACGGGCATTTAGACGCAATTGCATTGATCGGGGCTGGTTGTACCCTCCCTGGGAAGATTACAGATACCCAGAGTTTATTGGCTGCTTTGCGTGAAGGACGCGATCTTATTACCGAGATACCTCCTGACCGTTGGAGCATGGATGCATATTATGACCCGGACGCTCTCGCACCCGGTAAGACGTACGTCCGTAAAGGCAGCTTCATCGAAGATGTATATAACTTCGACCCTGGTTTCTTTGGAATTACCGATGCCGAGGCTGTACGTATCGACCCTCAACAGCGCATGTTGTTACAAACGATCTGGCATGCTTTGGAGGATGCCGGCCAGTCTGCTGAAGAGTTGATGAATAGCAATACGGGGGTATTTCTTGCAATGATGAACACGAACAATTATTCACATCTTAAAGGCGTATTTGAAGGCCCAATGGGAATCAATGCCTATGATGCCATGGGCGATGCAATGAGTATTGCAGCAGGGCGCATTTCCCATTTTCTCGGTTTGGAAGGTCCCTGCCTCACATTAGATACTGCATGTTCGAGCTCGTTGGTTGCGTTGCATTTGGCAAGACAAAGTATTCTGGCAGGCGATTGTGATATGGCGATCGTCGCTGGAGTGAATATCATTCTTCATCCGGCAGTCCATATTGCTTTTTCCAAATTAGGGCTCATGTCACGTGCTGGGCGTTGCGCCACATTTGATGCTTCCGCAGACGGATATATTCGTGGTGAAGGTTGTGTCGCTGTTGTTTTACGCAGGCAGACCGATGCAATTGCCAGAGGCGACCGTATCATTGCCAGTATCGTTGGGACGGCTGTCAATCAGGATGGACGTACCCCTGCACTTACTGCTCCAAATGGCCGTTCGCAGGAAAAAGTGATCCGTAATGCCTTGGCTCGTACCGCGATCAACCCCAACGAGATCAGCTATGTTGAAGCGCATGGAACAGGCACCCCTGTGGGCGACCCGATCGAGATGAGCGCCATCGTAAATGTATATGGTCCCGGCAGGGCTGTTGATCGGCCTTTATATGTCGGTTCAGTGAAGAGCAATTTTGGTCACATTGAAGCAGGCGCAGGTTTGTTGGGATTGGTCAAATCAGCGTTATCGCTTCAGCATGAAGAGATATTCCCCAGCATTCATTTCAAAAAATTAAACCCAGCCATCGATCTGGGCCAGGCACCTGTCCATGTAGCAACGGAAAGGATCCCATGGCCGCGCAGTGAAACTCCACGTTTGGCTGGGATCAATTCTTTTGGATATAGCGGTACCAATGCGCATGTGATTTTGCAGGAAGCGCCATTGCAGCAACATCCTGCCGCCGAAAAGGCAGAGAGGAGCCGCAGTTTATTTGACCGTGCTGGTGAACTGGTTGTGATCTCTTCAAAATCACCAACTTCATTGGATGAACTTTCCGATCAGTGGCTCGAGTTTTTATCCAATGAAAATACGGAGGCTTTACGCAATATTGCTTTCACATCTGCCTTATCGCGCACACAGCTTACCCAAAGACTGGCCGTGATCGGGAAAGACAAGGAAGATATTCGCCAAAAACTTCAAACATGGCGCGATGGCCGCACTCCCAAGGGATTGGCGCACGGGCAGATCTTTGCCAAGATCAAACCCAGGATCGCCTTTATGTTCACCGGCCAGGGTTCTCAATATGCAGAAATGGGACGCGAACTGTATGAGAGTGAACCCCGCTTTGCAGATGCGATCAACCGCATCGCCTCCATCATGGACCCGGAACTGGGCGCGCCACTCTTGGAGGTTTTATTTGGAGAGAGGTCTGCTGAGTATCTTGAAAATACGCGTTATGTCCAACCTGCGCTTTTCGCCATTGAATATGCACTCGCCGACTTATTGCGGTATTGGGGTGTTGAGCCTTCCTATGTAATTGGGCATAGTATTGGTGAGATCGTTGCTGCCTGTGTTGCAGGCATGTTGGATGTGGAAGATGCTGCGCGTTTCGTTGTCGTGCGTGGGCGTCTGATGGGATCGCTTCCCGAAGGCGGAACGATGCTTGCCATTGCCGCTACACCTGAACAGGTTCAACGATGGATTCAAGGGAAAGAGGCTGAGGTTGCAATTGCCACAGTCAACGGACCTCATGCAGTGGTGATATCCGGCCGCGCCGAAGCGGTTGCTGAAGTCGGTGAAATGGCCCAAACCGCAGGGCGTCAGGTCAAGGAACTTGAAGTCTCCCATGCATTCCATTCACCATTGATGGACCCGATCCTGGCTGAGCTGACACAGGCTGCCAGCGCGATGAGAATCTCCACCCCAAGGATTCCCATCCTTTCCAATACCAGCGGCGATTTCTTTGGGAATAATATCCAACCGGATTATTGGAGCGGACAGGTACGTAATGCAGTGCTCTTCCATCAAGGGATGCAAAAAGTCATGGATGCCGGTTGTTCCCTGATCGTTGAAATTGGCCCACACCCTGCATTGACTCCCATGGTCATTACCGCTTTCGATACCCAATCTTTGCAGACAACGCCTACTTTGCGAAAGGACAAAAAGGACGCCTCAAACCTGCTGAGTGCGATTTCCACATTGTTTGTAAATGGCGCTCCATTGAAATTTGAGCGTCTCTTTGGAGACTCGAATTATGAGCGGGTAGCTTTACCGCTTTATCCCTTCCATCGTGAAAAATATTCACTGGGCCTCGAAGGTGTTCTGGAATTGGGGCCGGATTCATTCCCATTGGTGGAACAGCCCGAAGAATTGCCTGAATTGCCGGAGCTTCATCCTCTGCTTGGCAGAGTGGTGAGCCGCAATTCTCAAAAAGTGGTCTTTGAAACTGCACTGAAAACCACCAGTCCATGGACGGATCATCGTGTATTGGATTCGACGATCTTTCCCGGTGCTGGGTATGTAGAGATGGCTGCACGCGGTTTTGCCACCATCAATGGGCAAAGCTGGCAGGCTGCTGTTGTGAAGGATATGTCCTTTGAACAGCCTCTTTTGCTTTCGTATCGTGAAGAGAAAAAAGTAACGCTTACCCTCGAACAAACCGCGAACGGTAAAGGCGATACGAAATTCGTCATTGCGGCTGGAGATGGCAGCTTGACCTACTGTCGGGGGAGGATCACACTCTCGAAGGCGAAACAGGAACAGGTTCAGATCGAGGCGGAATTGTCCAGTCGCGAATCAGAAATGAAGGTGGGCGTCTTCTATGGTGAGTTGCGTAGTCGCGGTCTGGAGTATGGTGCGCGGTTTGCCAATGTGCGCGAATTGTGGCTGGGGCAGGCGGGTTCAGGTGAAGCATTTGGTCGTGTGCTGAATGCGGCCACTGGAAATGGTCGCGACCCGTTCAATAATGCGGTGGTGTTGGATGGATGTTTGCAGGTCTTTGGGGCGGCGCTTGCCACATTGGATGGCATGACCCAGCCGGGTGCATATGTTCCTGCATCGGTTCAGGCGATTTCGTTTGCTGATGATCTGCCGGAGCAGGTGTGGAGCCATGTGAAGATCAGTGCCGATGCAAATGGACGTGGTGTTTTGGCGACCATTCGGGTTTTGGATGAAACAGGCAGGGTGTTGGCGAAATTTGAGAATATGGAATTGCGGCGCATTATGTCGCTTTCCTTTGGCAGGAATAACGGCTCTGCAAAACGTACCTCGGGCAATCAGATCTTCAAATCACGTGCTCATGCTGTGGAGTTATTGCGTCCACTGGCGAGGAAGGAACGTGTGGCATTACTATCGAAATGGTTGATTGCTGAGATCAAAGATACGATCGGTCAGGCGGCCGACGGATTGAACCTTGAAAAATTACCGCCCAATACGGCCTTTCTTGAGATCGGTTTGGACTCATTACTGGTTACCGAACTACAACGCCGTATTCAGGAAAAGCTGGAGTTCCGCTTTAAACCCATGCAAGGATTGGATTATCAGTCGATCGAGACCATGGCTGAATTTCTCCATGATGAGGCGCTGGCAGTTGATCTGCAAGGCGAGACAGCGGCACAAGCGATTAGTTAATAGATTATTTATAAAGAGATTATCAGTATAGGAGAGACCATGCTTACCTCAATTTCTGTGGATAAAGAATTTGCTTTGGATTTTATTGAACGCCAGCTTGATAAACGTCAGGTAAACAAAATTCAACATGCCTTTCCTTCGCCGCGTTTTTGGTCCGAGACGGATGTGCCTGCTCGCGAGATTTTGGATGACCGGCAGAGACTGCACAAAATGGGGCGTGGAACCCCTGTCAACTTATATGTTGGCGTGCCCTATTGCATCCAAACTGACCCCGGAAAATGTGGTTATTGTCTTTTCCCTGTTGAAGCCTTTACCGGCAATGTGGACCTGGAAACCTATTTTGGCTATTTGAAACGGGAAGCCGCCATGTATAAGGATGCGCTGAGGGATATTCCTTTGGGCGCGGTCTTTTTTGGCGGCGGCACTGCGAATTTGTACAAAGAGCCAAAATATTTTGAGCTAATGGATCTGGTGCGTGACCTATTTCCGAATATCCCCAATTATGTGGATATTACCCTCGAAGGGATTCCGCAGCTCTTTACACGCGATAAGATTAAAGCGATCAAGGAATCAGGGATGAACCGCATCAGCATGGGGGTTCAACAGGTGAACGAACAATTGAACAGCCTGAGCGGGCGGAAGCAAAAAACACAACATGTGCGCCAGACTCTCGAATGGGCCCATGAATTTGGTCTGCCTGCCAATATCGACCTGATCTTTGGCTGGCCCCAGCAGACCGTTGCGACAATGGTCAAGGATTTGGAGACTGCCATTTCGTGGGGTGTCTATGACATTACACATTATGAATTGAATGTTGGCGGCCCCACCGATTTTGCACTAAATCGTTATCATGAATTACCCAGCACTCTTAGCAACCTTGAGATGTATCGTGCCTCACGCGATTTGTTGAAGAGTCATGGCTATGAACAGGTCACGGCCTATAACTGGCGCAAACCTGGCGATCCAAATAGCCGCCCCTACGAAGAAGGAGTAACGCATCGTTTGGATACGATGGATACGCTTGGCCTGGGGTATGCCGCCATCACCTTCTTCTATGATACGGCTCTCGAAGATGGCCGGTCATGGTCTTTTATCAACTCGCGGAACCTTGCGGAGTACAAAGCCAAAGTGGATGCTGGGCAGTTTCCCGTCGAGCGTGGATTCCGTCATGCCCGTGAGGATTTCATGATCTCCCTGATCTGGCGCAATCTTTTCGGGTTGGAACTCGACCGCCCGAATTTCAAACAGGCATTCGATGTCGACGTGTTCGATCTGTTCGAAGGAGTTTGGAAAGCATTGGAAGAGTATGGCTTTGTGGAGATCACTCCTGAGAAGATTAAACTGGTTGGAGATGGTCCCTTCTATACGCCCTTGATCCAGACCTTGCTGGCTGAAAAAAGATATAGCCAGCTTCGTGAAAAAATGATCACGGAAGTTCAAGGTATGGAATTTTAAGAACCTCCGGCGAAACGACGGAATTGACCCATGCCTCCAAATGACGTGAAGTTCGATATTTCCAAAATTCGTGCCGAGATCCAGAAGATCATCATGGCAGGGATAGGAGCAAACAGTGGTTTGCGCTCCATTCCAGATGATGTCCCCATACTTGATCTGGGCATCAGTTCGCTTGCCCTGGTCGAAGGGATGCGCCAGGTCTATGATCGTTTTGGCGTATTAGTATCGATCCGGCGTGTGATCGAAGGGCAGATCACGATTGGTTCACTGGCGTTATACATCGAGCAGGAATTAAACTCGCAACAATCGCTCAAACGAAAATCTCAAAATTCTCAATGGCAGGCAGAGCGTCAGGTGTTGCTGGCATCGTCGCAGCAGCATCTCGGATTTCTAAGTCGTTACTCAAATGAGGCAAACGCGGCATTTAATGAGTCCATGATTGTGCAGTTGGATGGAGCCTTGCATGGACCCGCACTGCACACAGCTATCGAGGAAGTTGGTAATCGTTACGAGTCTTTACGTACCGCATTGAACCCAGATCAAAATACCCTTGATGTGGGAAAAGGCGAAACCCTTGAACTGACCGTAACCCCCATCACCCACGACCTTCTACAAGGATACTTGTCTGAGATCGTTCTGCGTCCGTTTGAAATTGGTAAACGGCTTTTTCGGGCCGAATTATTACGCCTCTCCGAAACAGAGCATGTGTTGGTCTTGGTCGGGCATGCGTTGGTCATTGAGATACATGCCCTTCAAAATGTTCTGCATGATATTGCACAACTCTATCAAGCCTTCTCCCATGACCAGGAAGCGCCCACTGCCCCGCTGACCTTACAGTGGACAGACTATCTCGCTCTCAATAAAACCTCCAAAGCAGAGGAAACAAGGCAGCGTATTGAAGACTATTGGAAAGATGTCTTTGCATCCGGAGTCCCGCATTTGGAATTACCTGCCGACCATCCGCGCCCGCCGGTCAAAAAATATTCCGGCTCGCGCTTGGACCTGAAACTGGACTCTGCCACGAATGAACGACTCCTCGCCCTGGCCTCTTCCGAAGGCGTCAGCCTGCAAGCCGTGTTGTTAACGGCCTTGGCTGTTTTCATTCACAGAGTATCCGGTTTGGATGATCTTACCTTGGGAGTGGAAAGTAAAAGCCTTTATCTTGATCAAGATATACCCGCCATCGCAAACACGCGAAACATGCTGCCTTTGCGCACGCGTTACGATGCGGGCAAAAGCTTCAGGGAATATATCCATACACAAAAAGAATGGCTTGCAAACGCCAATCTTCATCGAAATCTTTCGCTGGCAGAATTGATCCAATTACTCAATATACCGCGTGATCAGAGCCGTTCGGCGCTGTTTACTACTGCTTTCCTTTCACTTGAATATTCTGTTCCTGAGTTTGATGGACTGCAAAGTAGATTTATTGTCCCACCCAGTTCCGGCGCGCGTTATGATCTTGAATTCCTTGCAGTAACTCAAGATCAGACAATCACCCTCGTTTGTGATTACAGCACGGAACTCTTTAATGCCGAGACGATTTCCCGCTGGCTGCATGGCATTGTCACACTTTTGAATGCCGGATTACAGGATGCCGGTCAGGCTTGTGGTCTCCTGCCCATGATGTCCACATCTGAACGCGAAACGATCCTTTTTGAATGGAATAAAACCGAAAAGGAATTCCCTCGAGAGAAGACAACGTTTGACTTGATCGCAGAGCAGGCCCGGTTGTCGCCGGAAGCGTGTGCCATTCGATTTGGAGATGCGTTTTTGAATTACAACCAGTTAATTCAACGGGTTGAGCAAATTGCATCGGCTCTTGATCAGCATGGCGTAAAGTCTGGACATCATGTTGGCATTCTGGTCAAACGTTCGCTGGATCTGCTTCCCACCATGCTTGCAGTCTGGAGGATTGGGGCGGCATACGTGCCGATCGATATCGGTTTTCCTAAACAACGCATCGACTACGTCCTGGCCGATTCCAATATTAATATCCTGGTGGCCAACCACGAATTTTTGAATTTGCTAGGAGAAGATTATCCCTCGCCGATATTATGGATTGAGGATATTGAAAAACAGTCTCTGTCTCACACTCAAACACCTCCTGCACATGGAGCAGATGGTGCAATTATTTTTTATACCTCAGGTTCAACCGGAAAACCAAAAGGCGTGGAGATCCGTCACAGTGCATTGCTCAATAGCCTGTTGGCAGTTAAAGAATATCTTGAATTCAAGACAGATGGTTGCATGCTGGCATTGACAACTACTTCCTTTGACATCTCAACCACCGAAATTTTTATGCCGCTTATGGCTGGTGGGTGTGTGGATCTGGCTGAAGATGGGCTGGTGGCTGATGGTGTGCAGTTGATGGAAAGAATTCAAAACCATACGCCGAGTCATATCCAAATGACCCCCTCTTCATGGAAATCCTTGTTGAATGCTGGCTGGTCTGGGCAGGAAGACATCTGTCTGCTTACTGCAGGTGAAGCTTTAAGCCGCGACCTTGCCGAGCAGTTGTTACAAAGATGCCGCGCCTTATGGAATCTTTACGGCCCAACCGAGACAACCGTTTATTCCATTGCTCACCATGTGGTGCTTTCGCCGCAGGAACCAATCCGTATTGGACGACCGCTCCCCAATACCCGCATTTACATCCTCGATAAAAAATACCAGCCCGTTCCAATTGGGGTGGCAGGTGATCTATATATTGCCGGAGAAGGTGTGTCGGTTGGATACTGGCAGCGGCCTGATTTGACCGCAGAACGTTTCATCCCTGACCCCTTTCATGCCGGGGAACGAATGTATCTCACCGGCGACCTTGCACGGTACATGCCTGACGGCACAATTGTCTGCTTGGGTCGGGAGGATGACCAGGTAAAGATTCATGGTGTGCGTGTGGAACTCGCAGAAATAGAATCTGCACTGCGCAGTATCGAAGGCATACAGGATGCGGTCGTGGTTGCATGGCGGGACGCCCGCGGCGACAATCAACTTGTGGCGCACGTAATTACCAATAAGGAAATTTCCGTGCATCAACTGCGGATTCACTTACGTGAAAGCCTGCCGGAAGTGATGATCCCGCCGTACATGCTCTTTACAGATTCGTTCCCTAAAACAGCCAACGGTAAAGTACAGCGCATGGCTTTGCCTTCTCCCAATAGCATAAATCAGGCCAACAGATCTGCGATCACCGAACTGCCTGTAACCGATACCGAACAGGCTATTGCCAATGTTTGGGCAAGCCTTCTGGCCATTGATGTTAAAGTGATTGGTCGCGATTCAGATTTTATGGACTTGGGCGGTCACTCACTTTTGATGACCCTGTTGGTGCTCGAAGTACGCAAACTATTCCAGATCAACTTTAAATTGCGAGAGTTGTTTGGGTCTTCCACACTGAGGAAGT
>DAOQPR010000038.1:0-1457 GCA_035333265.1 Anaerolineales bacterium | reverse complement strand
TTCCAGATCAACTTTAAATTGCGAGAGTTGTTTGGGTCTTCCACACTGAGGAAGTTTGCTGCGCTGATTGACGAACGACGTCAATCTGAGTTTGCCCAGCCCAACCTTGGACGAAACCCCGCCTCCACCCGGACCTCGGAGTGGGCGCGCCAACGAATGGCATTTCTCCAGCGTGAAGCCGAGTTGCCGCGCTATATTACACCTGCGCGTGGCATGGTCTATCAGCCTGTGTCGGAAATTCGGAATGTGTTGTTAACGGGCGCGACAGGTTTTCTCGGTGTGTATGTCATTGCTGAAATTTTGAAGACAACACAGGCAAACATTTATTGTCTGGTACGTCCTCGGCGTGGAGAGAATAGCAAACAGCGTATTGAAAGCCAAATGAAACGCTATCAGGTCTGGGCGGGGGGAGAGGCGTGGCAATCCAGTTGGGAAGGCCGCGTTCATGTTGTCGATGGCGATGTCACCCTGCCTCGGCTTGGTATGAAGGATGCCGAATATGAAACCCTTTCGCGGAGCATTGACGCTATTTTTCATGGGGCGGCGCACGTAAATTTTATTTATCCCTATGAAGCGTTGCGGGCAACAAATGTGCTTGGCATTCATGAGGTCATTCAGTTCGCGTTCTATGGGCGTATCAAACCGGTGCATCACCTTTCGACTGCAGCGATCTGGCCGATGGGTGCGCAATATACCTATTATGAAAAAGACTCCATCGATCATGATGGTCTGTTGAACCTTGGGTACGACGAAGCGAAGTGGGTCGGTGAAAAATGTTTGATGTATGCGGCGGAGCGCGGCTTGCCATTGGCTCGGTATCGCCCTGGCGAGGTGGGCGGGGATAGTGTGACAGGCCGTTGTGTAACCGATCATTTCATCATCGCCTGTTTTAAGGGGTTCTTGCAATTTGGGGCTTTCCCAGACCTTGATATTGAAGTGGATGTTGCGCCGGTGGATTATGTGGCAAAAGCGATGGTGTATTTGGCCTTTCAACGAAATGTGTTGGGTCGTGCCTTTCATTTGACCAATCCATCCCGTCGGAAATTGAAAGATGGCCTGAATTATTTGCAGACCATTGGTTATCGCTTTGAGTCCCTTCCCTTTGTGGAGTTGCGTGACCGACTGGCAGACAGCCCTGGTTTTTCGACCAATGCCTTGTTTGCTTATCAAGCCGCATTGGATGACATGGATGATGTCAGTATGCAGCTTCCTACATATGATACGCGTGAAACCCTGCGTGAACTTGCAGGCTCTGGTATTGTCTGCCCGCCTGCTGATGAAAAGTTATTCGGAACATATTTGCGATACCTTCAACAAGTCAACTTTTTGCCGCAGCCTGAAGAATTGCTGCCTCAAATTCGCAGTATATAAGTTAAGTAGTCGGTTGTATATCTTTATAAACCCCCGTGGCTCTGGCAGGGGCTAAGCCCCTGCCAAAGCAGAGAAAGTTTGTAAAA
>DAOQPR010000037.1:0-13664 GCA_035333265.1 Anaerolineales bacterium | reverse complement strand
CCATCGCCACACGAAAGCCTTCGCGGCTGGTCTGGTGATAGGGTTTGCTCAATTCATCGCGCCCCGCATATGCAATCGAATGGACGAGAATATCGATCTTGCCAAAATGCTTTTCGGCTTTCTTCACCACGGCTTCGATCTGGTCATCTTTGGTCACATCACATTCTTCAACCCACTGACAGTTGACCTTCTCTGCCAATGGCTTCACACGTTTTTCCATGATCTCACCGGCATAGCTGATGCCGATGTTCGCACCTTCACGTAAAAAGGCTTGAATAATGCCCCAAGCAATCGACTTATCATTTGCCAGCCCGAAGACCAGCGCATTTTTTCCTTCAAGCAATCCCATAAAATTCTCCTCGATCATCGATATTGGATACTCGATTATCGCATGTCGAGTATCGGCTCTTTCACCAAAAAACGCCACGGCTTACTGAACCAGGGTTCCGGTGTAGTATTTAACCCCACACGTGCGCCAATCGTCACGCTCTTTTCGGGGACTTTAACCCCCGCCTCGATCCATAAGCCTGAGCTTGATTCCGTTAAATCGGCATAATTCTGGCTCTTAGTGATTCCCAGCGCCTGAGTCAGCTTCCCCGGACCCAACGTATCCCGCCCCTGACGGCGCTTCATCATCGCCTCCACGCCTTCAAGCGGCTGAATCGCACGGATCAGCACCGCCGCCGGAAAGCCTTCCTTCTCTGTCACCGCGTTCAACATCCAGTGATTGCCATACGTGAAATAGACATACGCATGCCCCGGCGGACCAAACATCGGGTCAGTGCGAATCGTCCGCCCGGCTTTGGCGTGGCTGGCAAGGTCATCGAACCCCAAATAGGCTTCGGTCTCAGTGATCAACCCGACTAACTTAATCCCATCCGAGATGTGAATCAGGCGTGTCCCAAGCAGTTCGCGGGCGACGGTCAAGGTAGGACGGTTATAAAATTTACGGGGGAGGGGGCTCATCTTGTTAAATCTAAAGGATTGGAGGTTTCAATAAAAAGCGATCACTTAAATCTTGGGTCGCGTTGCAGCGTCAGCCGCAGCCCTTCTTCCAACCCAATCGACGGGACGAAGCGAAGTTTGTCCTTTGCCAGGGAAATATCCGCTTTCATGCGCGAGACGCCGCCAGAGGTCTGCGAGTTATAGACCACGTTGGCTTTGCTATAAGTGACATCCAGAACGAGGCGGATCAAATCCTTGATGGAAGTTTCCTGTCCTGATCCTATATTGATAACCAGCCCGTTGACATTCGGAGCAGTGGCAGCGGCCATCATAGCGCTGACCACATCGTCCACATAGATGTAGTCTCGGGTATTGCCCCCGTCACCGTGGGCAACCAATGTCCCGCCACGAAGCGCCTGACGGAGGTAGTGAGGTACAACAGGCGGATGCGAAGGCGGCAGGTGTTGACCCGGCCCATAGGCATTGAAAATCCGCAAACTGACCGTTTCGATGTTCCACAAACTGCCAATGGTGCGGACGTAATACTCTGCTGAAAGTTTGGAGACAGCATAGGGTGATCGTGGGATCGCTATATCCGTCTCTTTCAAACCACCATCGCTCATGTCTCCATATACGGCTCCTGATGAAGCCAGAACGACTCGTTTTACGCCCACATCACGCATGGCTTCCATCAATGCGACGGTTCCACCTACATTAACTGCATTGTAATCGCGCGGATATAAAATGGATTCCTGCACCGAAACACGTGCCGCAAGATGGTACACGACATCCACTTCCTGAAGAAGAGTCCACAATTTGGGGCGGTCACTTACATCTCCACGTGTAAAGTGGACATCCGGGGCAAGCACCTTGGGGTCGCCGGTGGAGAGGTCATCGAGTGCGCGCACTTGATGACCTTCACGGGCAAGATGATTGGCAAGCGAAGAGCCGAGGAATCCCGCGGCTCCGGTGATCAAAAAGTTCATAGTGAAAAGATTATACTCTCAATGCAAGCAATTCTTTTCTAATTGACGTTTATGGATTAGTATGATATTGTTGGGTCAGATAGGAAAACGGTAGGTTACGTTGGTTTGAAGAACATCAGCGGCTCACAGTTTGACTGTGGGTCGTTTTGTTTTATCCTCCGATGGAACAAACGGATTTGCCTATAAAATCTTAATTGCCATAGGAGGCAAAAATGTCTGATCGTATCGTCGGTACCGTGAAGTGGTTCAACAATGACAAGGGCTTCGGCTTTATCGCCCGCGAAGGCGGCGCAGATGTGTTCGTCCACTTCTCTGCCATTCAGTCGGATGGCTATCGTAGCCTGCAGGAAGGCCAGAAGGTCGAATTCAACGTCGAGAAGGGTCCCAAGGGACTCCAGGCCGCGAACGTCACTGTTCTGAGCTAAGTAGACAAAAAAGAGCCTGAAGCGAAAGCTTCAGGCTCTTTTGATTCTGCTACGATTCCTGACGATATTGTGAAAAGACATCCTCCAAATAAGGTCGGCCGGTTTCTCGATAGGCATCCATCAGATCTTTTGGATTAAATGGCAGGCGGCGGAATTGTACATCTGCTATGCCGTCTTTCACGGTAAGGATGGCATATTCCGCCCACGAGTCGACCTGAAATTGACCGTTTTGATATGAGTTGAATGGAAGGCCGACACTGCCGGGGTTGAAGAAGAAATTTTTCCCGCAGCGGCGGATCTGTTGCGTATGGGTATGTCCCCCCGTCAGGATGTTCTTATCATACGCACCGAGAAATTTTTGAAAATCCTCTTCTGGGATTGTCGGCAGAATAGCATCTTCGTAATCTGTGGGGGATGCGTGAAAGCAAAGCAGGTCAAGACCATGTTCGAGCGGGATGGTGATCGTGGGCTGGAAGCTGGCAATGAATTGCTTATCGTCTTCTGTAAGTTGAGCAAGCGACCATTCTCGAATAGCTTCCATCTTTTTTAGACGCTCCAGCGGGATATTCTCTTTTTCAGTTCCTCTACCGGCTATCATCCAATCATCTGCGTTGCCCATCACAACTGGACAATTCAATCGACGCAAGCGACTAACAGTCTTCGCAGGTTGAGGGCCGCCTTGAATGGCGTCGCCGAGACAGACGATCTGGTCCACGCCCTGGGTTTGAATGTCTGCTTCGACCTTTTCAAAGGCAAAATCGTTTCCGTGTATATCTGAGATAATTGCAATTCGCATGGACAAGATCTCCTTTTGTTATATTGTGATACGTGACTTAAGATAAAAATCAGGGAGTCGTCACTGCCTCACTCAAAATGTTGGTTATTAAGTTATATTGCCAAGTTCGTACCGGTTCAGAAATAAATCCTCCTCCAGTTTGAAATATAAGAACGTCATCATCTGTCCATTCAAGCACATTTAACTCGGTGGTGAGATAGTCTCTCAAGATGATTTTTTGGGTAAGATTTTCTACATCTATAACTATTAAAGAAAATTGATCAGGGTCAATTATGTCTTGATAATAGTGTTCTCCAGCAGCCGCTTTTATCACAAACTGCAAGCCATCAACTGACCATAACTCAACGGCGGCTTGCTTGTAATTTCTACTTATTTCAAGTTCGATCAAATTGGTGCTGCCAAGTTTCACATCTTGGATTTCAACTTTTAATGGTGATTGTAATTCCTCAATAAAAGTAATTCGTCTATCTGTTGGAGAAATAGAGAAATTGAAAAACCCATCTCTGACGGTGCCGTATTCTCCATTTCGAACATCAAGAATATATATGGTTTTGGGCGATGATAGAAGTAAAAATGGAGGATCCCAACAACATGTGTAGGCTGAGAAATAGAGGTATTGGCTGTCCTTTGTCCAATGTAAGGGCTGTATACCCCCTTGGTTATATGGAAAGTTGGGACTTTTTCCAAATATTTCTTTGTATGTAATAGCCCAGGATATTGAACCTCCAGATTGAATAACTTTGAGACTATCATATGTGCAATCTTCCGCAAGCCACTTTTCATCTGGCGATTTCAATATCATTGTTATATACATTGGCTGGCAAGCGCCTGGAAAACCTGAAAGAAGCTCGTTGAGAGTTTTTTCTGTTGATACCAAGGCAGTAGTATCTGTTTCTACGAGTGAGGTTGGTGTTGGTGGCGTTAATTTTGTTTCAACAGGTATAAAAGTTTGAGTTGGTATTGCTGATATTTCATCAGGTGTAATTATTGTTGAAGTGCAGGCAGATACAATAAGGGTTATGAAAACAATGATTGGGTTTCTAATTGACATAATTCCACCTTTCTATAAAAATTTTATTATGGAACCCTGCCTCGATAAGATGCAGGGTTCCTGCTCACTCCTCAATGCTTACCTGCTCTTCCTCGGTGCCAAGCGATTCCTGCCATAACTTGTTGGGGTTGGCGCAGGCTTGGGCTGGCGTTGACCCTCTCTCGGGGCGCCTCTGCCTCTGGAACCAGAATCAGTTCTCGGCGGGGGGGGAGCCGTATAGTCGAAGCCTTCGAGTGTTTCACGTTTGAGCGACTGTCCCATAATTCTTTCAAGCGTACGGATCATATCGTTGTCATCGGGTGTGACCAGTGTAAAGGCATCACCTGTGCGTTGAGCGCGGCCGGTGCGGCCAATACGGTGGATGTAGGCATCGGCAGTGTCGGGCATGTCGAAGTTGATCACATGCGAGACGGTTTCGATATCCAGCCCGCGCGCGGCGATATCGGTGGCGACCATAATGTCGTGATGCCCACTCTTGAATCCCTTGATCGCCGCCTGGCGTTGACCCTGCGTGCGGTCGCCGTGCAAACTGGTAGCATTGAAACCAGCGCGTTTGATCTGTTGAGCCACCCGATGTGCGCGATGCTTGGTGCGGGTGAAAACGATCACTGAATTGGTATCTGTGCGTTTGAGCAACTCGATCAGCAGTTGAGATTTCAAATGTTGCGGCACGGGGTACAGCGCGTGCGCCACAGTGTGCGCAGGTTTAACGATGCCCATGGCGATTTTTTGCGGCTCCTTCAGCGCCTGCTTTGCCAGCAATTCCACATCGGGCGGGAAGGTGGCAGAGAACATCATCGTTTGGCGCTTCTCTGGCACCGCTTTGACGATGCGGCGCACATCGGGCAGAAAGCCCATATCGAACATTCGGTCGGCTTCGTCGAGCACGAGGATTTCGATGTGTGCCATTTTTGCATGACCCTGCGCGATGAGATCCAGCAGACGCCCCGGGCAGGCGACGAGAATCTCCGCGCCGTTGCGCAAGGCCTGGATCTGCGGCGCGGCTCCGACTCCGCCATAAATGGTTGCGCTCTTCAGCTTTGTCCCCGCTGACAGGGTTTTGATCACATCGTTAATTTGTTCGGCCAGCTCGCGCGTCGGTGTGACGATGAGCGCGCGCGGTGTATTGCGCTGCCCGTTGAGCAGTTTATTGAGAATTGGCAGAACGAATGCCGCGGTCTTGCCTGTACCGGTTTGTGCCGTACCGATAATGTCCCGTCCGCGCAGGGCGGCGGGGATGGCGGCTTGTTGAATGGGGGTGGGGGTATCGTAACCCGCTTTCGCAATTCCCTGCATTAGGCGGGCATCGAGATTGAAGTTATTGAAGTTCATGGTTTCCTTTTGAGATTTGAATGGGGTAGGCCCAATTCAAACAATATCAAATCATTATATCCCTTCTGCGCTGGTTGACCGCAATTCTGTACGCGTCAGAAGGATAACTGCAATGAGAATGAACGCCCCGCCAAGCAGGACGATCGGCGCCAGCTGATCGCCAAACAATAAAGTGGCCAGAAAAACCGTGACAATCGGCTCAACGGTGGAAAGCATTGCGGCATTCGTCGGGCCGATGCGCTCCAACCCGGCGAGGAAGCTGGTAACAGGGATGATGGTGGAGACAATGACGATGCCTGCAATCACCAGCCAGCCGAAATTTGTATGCGGAAGATGGATGCCGTTGGAAAGAGTCAACATCCCGTAGACAATACTGGCAGAAGTAAAGATCACGGTCGATGATTGAAATGGGCTGACGTGTTTCATTACATTTGCGCCGACGATGATGTAAATCGAATATCCCAAAGCGGCCACGATCGCCATAACTGCGCCGATGAGTTGTCCGCTGACAGGGCCAACGGTGAGCGCTGTTCCAAAAAGCGCCAGCATGAGCGCCAGGGCTTTTGTGCGGGTGAGCTTCTCTTTCAGGAAGATCATCGATAAGATGGCAACGAAAAATGGGTAGAGATATAAAAGCAGGGCCACCAAACCGGCGGAAGCATATTTGATGGCAGTTAGGTAGAGAAAGGATTGCCCTGCATACCCGATTCCGCCCATGCCAATCAGTTGGGCGAGAACTCGTCCGCGTGGAAAAGCTTCCTTGCGCAGGACCAGCATCACGATCATGAATGAGGCGGAAATTCCAAAACGCAGAAAAAGGAGGGTGAAGGTGTCGATGTCTTCGGTGTAGGCATATCGCCCAAAAATGGCGAGAGTCCCAAACGATGCCGCTGAGATGGCGATCAGCAAAATGCCAGTGAGTCGTTTCATAGCGCGCAACTATACCTCACTCATGCGTTTTATCAGAGGGAGATCTTATGGACAATAAAAAATCCCCCCGCGAGCGGAGGGATTTAGGCGGTAACTGGAGAGAATTTCAGATCCAATGAGCGATGGGAGAAGCCATCCCAAATTTCCTGCGGATACACGATCTGATTTGTACCTGGCATTTGTTCCATGGCCAGCCCCGTATTCAGGTTGATGCCGATGGTCTGATAAGCCTTATAAGCAAGTTGGCTGCAATAAAAGGCATCTTCAGTTTCAGCGTTCAAAAAGTTCAAGTTATACGGCTTGCCAACCTGGTTCAGGATGTAGTTCGCAACAGCAAGACGCATCGAACGTTCTTCATCCTCTGAAAAACTCAACGTGTCGAGCGGTGAAACGATGCCATAGAATGTGTCAAACAACAGGCCGCGCTGGCGGGCCATGCGCTCGGTGTCCCATTTTCCTTTGGGAATGTCGAATGTGATCACACCGCGTGCGCCTGCTTCAGCACAGCGCCCATCGGGTCCGAGGTAAATGGCAACATGATCCACGTCACCAGGCACGAGCCGCCCAACCAACCGCCAAAACTCACCTGGCAGAATCTCAGGCTTGCCATTCATTGTGCAGATGATATCGCCGGTTTGGATGGGGATTCTGTTGATCTGATAGGTATAAATTGCATCCATCATGTTCATTATACGGATTTTTCACACATTCGTTTCAGCCGTTCATCATAAAAACGAACGCAAAAATTCCCGGATTTTCCCCGCCGTCTGATTCCACCTGGGCTGACGCTGATAGCGACTCCGCGCTGCGAGACTCATCTGCAAGAGGACATCGCGCCTCTCTGCCATGACCTTGAGCCTGTCCGTCAGCCCATGAGCATCTCCAGGCTGGATGAGGAATCCTGTCACTCCATCCTCGATCACTTCACCTGCCGCACCGAGAGTCGTACCAATGGCAGGCAGGCCAAAGCCCATCCCTTCGAGATAGACAATGCCAAAGCCTTCATAGGATGATGGCACAACAAGCACATGCGCAGATTTGAGTTTGTCTATAAGAGGTTGGTTGTTGAGCGCGCCGTGAAATTGGACAGCAGACGACAGACCGTTGACCGCCGCAAACTCTTGCATTTGTTTGGCGTAGGCTGGGTCACTGGTGAGAGAGCCGACGATATCCAACTGGTAACTGGTCACGGATAACTGGAGCACTGCCTGTAACAAAGTGTGAAGCCCTTTTCGCTCGATCACATTTCCAAGAAACAAAATATTTAATTCTTTCTTCCCCTCGGCTCCGCTCAGGGCAGGCTTTCCTCTTTCTTCGATCTCCTGTTCCGAAATCGCGTCTCCAAATCGGTCCGTTGGCGGAAATGCCACCACGGATGGCTTTCCATGATCGGTTAATCCAGTAACCACGCCCTTTGTCGTTTCCGAATTGAAAATGAATCCATCCACGCTTTGCAAATATTTCTTTTCCACGATACGGTAAAAATCGTTCTGCCATTTGGGGCGAAGCTCGGAACAACGCAGGTGATGGACAAGACTGATGATGGGATAGGGATGCGGTCTGCGATTGACAGCAATAAGCGATGGGTGATTGAGTTCATCCTCGATCAATATATCCAGGTTGGCGGGAAGGGTGAAATTGAAATTATCCATCAAATGTGCAGCATAATTTCGCCAGGGGAGCGAGATGATCTCCACCGTATCCCCTTGTGCGCGAAGGTAATCCACCAACATGCGGTCGTACAAATATCCGCCGCTGAGCGTGTCGAGCGAGCCGTAGATGACAAGTCCCAGTTTCATATTTCTTAGTTGAGCAGTTTGTAGTTGGACAGTTTGACTATTCGACTACCGGATCACCTGAAAAGCCGCCCAGGCATTCGCATGTTCCCAAAGCACGACCTTCAAGCCTGTGATATTCCCGGCTTTGATGCGTTCGTTTAGCGTGGTGGCAAGAATTCGCGCAAAATGCTCAATGGATGGATTCAAACCTGCAAACTCGGGTTTGTCATTAAGCATCTGTTCCTTGTAATAGTTCACGATCTCATCGAGATGTTTTTCCACATCCACAATATCCACAAGATAACCGTGCTGGTCAAGCTCGTTTCCTTCGAGCACAAGTTCAAGTGTGTAGTGGTGTGAATTGGGGAAGTTCTCCGGCCCCCAATCTCCGCCGATCAGAAAGTGACGGGCAATAAATTCGCGTCGTACGCCAAGTGAGTACATTCGGTGCTCCAGTTTTAGGTGTCAGGTGTCAGATCAGGGTCTGACCGCCTGCATAATCAAAAATCCATCTTTTCGTTCGATGGGCATTGCAAAATCAAAGTTGTTGATGCGTGAACAATAATCCAGGTCGGAATAGGGGAATTGAGGATGTTCTTCCATGTGTTGAAATGCATCTCTTGAGGCATAAACCCGTCGGATAAATTCTTGCGCCTCTGTTGCCTGACCCGTAAACCGTTTTTCCAGATAATCAGCACAGGCTGCATCCTCATCATTCCCCAGCCCACCGGTGATGACAAAGTTAACTTCATCCGGCTTCAATTTCAAGACATGTTCGATTGTTGCTTGTGCAACAACAAAGCTGGTTGCCAGCATTAACTCTGCACTCACTGCGCGAACCGCACCCTGAGTCCCTGCACCGGTTCGTTGGATGAGGGTCACCCCTGTTAGATCGTGTTCGAGGATGCGGGTGGGGGAGTTGCCAAAGTCAAAACCTTCAGGCGGGAGTCCGCCCACTTCACCCATGGCTTTGGAATTGGGAAACTGCGCTTTGAGAGCCAGTGCTTCTTCCACACTGCTGACAAGGCGTATCTCCTTTGCGCCGCATGAGAAGGCATAGGCGGCTGTTGAGAATGCTCGCAACACATCAATGAGTAGAACGATGCCGGTAGCCTGATGACAATCTTCAAGAGTATAGCGGGTAAATTTCATTATCGTATTCCGTTCAAGATCACGCCTGTGACGACAGCAAGCAAGGAGATTAATAGCAAAAAATTATTAAGCCTGCCAAGCCCTTTCATGTGAGGCGGCAGAAGGTTGGCAATGCCAAAACAGATGAACATGACTCCCACAGCAAATACTTCCCAGGTATGCGGGTCATTGAAGATCGCAATTTGATTGGGCCGCAAGTCTACATAAGGAAGGATATTGAGCGATACCAATAGGGTCAGCACACCTCCCAGAATAGGCAAACCACCCAGGAAGAATTTTCCAAGCGGGCTTTTTGCAAACTTGGCTCCAGAGATCGGCTTATTTTCCATGTTCAAAAATAACCTGGATTGTTTCCTGCGGATTTTCATCCAGTAATTGATAGGCCCTCGCTGCCTCATCCAACGAAAAGCGATGAGTGATCCACTGTTGAGGCTGGATGCGCTCCAGAGCCTGCCAGGCTACCTCAAAGCGGCGGGATTTGTCCCAGCGTCCCGATAGCTCAGGCGAAATGGTGCTGACCTGCGACGATACGAGTCGGATGCGGGAACGGTGGAACTCTCCGCCCAGGTCGATCTCCGCTCGCTTTTGCCCATACCACGAGCCGATGACAACTCGCCCGCTAAATACGGTATGTTCAATGGCAGTATTGAGAACAGATGGGGAACCGCTGAGTTCATAGGTCAGGTCGAATTTATTTTGCGTATAGTCATTTTGGGTGGTATTCGCTTTAAGCTCTTCTGGCGAAATACCCTTCACCTTTCCATTCCCAGCCAATGCATTTCGCCTCAACTCAAATTGATCTACCGCTGTTAAGGCGGTCAGTGGAAATTCACTTAGTAACGATGTGGTCAATATGCCAACAATACCTTGTCCCAATACCAACGCACGTTCTCCTAAAATGGGAGCGCCATCCTGTACTAAATTAACAGCGGTTTCCATGTTTGGAAGAAAGCAGGCATTTTCAGGTTCAAGTGAATGGGGGATTGGGAATAGGTTTTCAGGCCTGCTAATGAAATGGGATGTGTGAGGCTGAAAAGCAAAGACCAACCTGTCCTCCCATTCCTTTTTCACTTTTTTTCCTATTTCAATCACTTTTCCTACACAAGCATAGCCATAAGCCAATGGATACTTTAACTCACTGCTGACCGTATCATGTGAATCCTGCAATTGTGGGAACTGGCCCCGAAACACCAGCATTTCTGTACCTGCGCTGATGGCCGAGCAAATGGATTCCACAAGGACTTCAGTATCTTTTAGTGGGGGAAGGGTATTTTCACGAACTTCAACACGCCTGGGCGCGGTGAAGAACAAGGTTTGGGCTGGTTGCATGGGGAAAGTTTAACATAAAAGGCGGCAGTCCTCTTTTTGACTGTCGCCTTTTGGGCACTATCGTTTTTGGTTGGGGCGCGGGGGATAATCTGGCACGTCCCGCCGGAACTGATAATGTTCAATAATGGCTTCAATAATGGCTTTTTGCTCAACCGAAACCTCTTTGAATTCAAAGCCTACATTGTAAAATTGCGGGCTCAAATCTTTTTCACACCAGGCGCTGCGTGATTCTATGGAAATACGTACGGCTCGAGTATCGGGTATTTCGGGCAACTCAAAACTGAGTGTGAATTCTGTGTTGGGCGGAATGGGTTTTTCGGTAATAATCATGGCGCCAAGAAAGGTCAGGTCACCCAAATAGCCGAGCAGGTTCCCGCTGTATAGATCATACACCTGGGTATAGGCCACCAAATTTTTACGTTCCTGTTTTCGTCGTTCTTTCATTGCGCCTCTTTTTTTGAAACCAAGTTTACGTGATTCCATCCGTGCGCATCATTGCCATTTTATGGTAAAAATATCGCCATGCGCTGGATATATCTTTCCCCTCATCTCGATGATGCCGTCCTTTCGGCTGGCGGCTGGATCTATGACCAATCCCAGGCGGGTAACTCTGTTGAAATTTGGACGCTCATGAGCGGAGCGCCATCATCCAAAAAACTCTCCCCTTTTGCAGCCTACCTTCATGAGCAATGGGGAATGTCCTCTGCCAGTGAAGTGATTCGCGGCCGGAGGCTTGAAGATGATCACGCGGCAAAAATTCTTGGCGCAAAAACAAGACACTTCAATTTTTTGGATTGCATCTACCGTAAAGGGCATTCTGGAGATTGGCTGTATTTCAATGTATTCACGGACCCATCGCCAGATGAAGCTGACCTGCCTGCCCAAATCGCCGAGGCCATTTCCGCCCGCCTCAAACCAGACGATAAACTGGTCTGTCAACTTGGCATTGGCGAACACGTTGACCATGTCACGGTGCGGCATGCCGCTGAATTGTTGAACCGACCTCTCCATTATGTGGCCGACATCCCCTATTTGTTCAACTATCCCGGGCATTTAAAAACCAAAAAGGCTCGATTGAAGGCAAATGTTCAACGGGGCAGCCGGGCAGGCTTGAGGTTATGGAAAGAGGCGATCATGGCATATGAATCCCAGGTGCATATGCTTTTCAAAAATGAAAGGGATTTGCGCAGACAAATCAACCAATATTGGTCTCAATACGAGGGGATCTGCTTTTGGGTTCGTTGATTAGCCAACTCCTGATAGTCATTTTGGCTCTTGAAGCCCACCTTGAATTATGATATAGTATGCGCGTTTTCCGGACAGACTACCGGAAATTTTTATTCCTTGCATCCTCATTCTGAGGGTGCAACATTCTATTTAGCAGGACAATACCATGCCAACCAATTTCCTAACCAAAGAGGGTTACCAGAAACTGCAAGAGGAACTTGACCATTTGCGCACTACCAAACGTCAAGAGGTCGCGGAGCGATTGCATGAAGCCATGGAGGGTGGTGAGTTGATCGAGAACGCCGAATATGAAGCCGCCAAAAATGAACAGGCCTTTGTGGAGGGAAGAATTCAGGAGCTTGAGCTTTTGCTTGCCACGGCGCAGATTATCGAAGACAATGGCAAGCACAAGAAGACCGATTCAATTCAAGTAGGTACAAAAGTAACCATTAAAGAAGGTAACTTCGAAGCTGAAACTTTTACCATTGTGGGCGCCGCTGAGGCCAATCCGCGAGATGGCAAAATATCCAATGAATCTCCGATTGGTAAGGCTATTCTTGGCCGTAAGGTTGGCGACACTGTTAAAGTGGAAACCCCTGGCGGTACCTATAACGTAAAGATCATCAAGGTCGGCTAAACAGGACGCGCAATTCATTGCCCCGCGTCCAATTTGTATTGGAGGCGGGGTTTTTGTTTATGTCATATCCCTTTCTTTCTTCTTTCGTCTTTTTAGATGGAAGAAAGAAAAAAGATGAAAGAAGAATACGCAATCATGGCAGAATACAATTCCATTGAAAAAATCCGCTTGCAGAAGATCGAAGAACTTCGTGCTGAAGGTGTGGAACCGTACCCCACACGAGCCAAGCGAAGTCATACCAGTGCGCAGGCCATTGCCGAATTTGAAAAAGATGAAACGCAGGAAGTGAAGGTTACCCTTGCCGGGCGGCTTCGTTCGATGCGCCCCAAAGGCAAGCTGGCATTTGCCCACATTGAAGATGGTTACGGCAAGATCCAGTTATTCTTTCGCGTCAACGAAGTAGGCGAAGACCGCCTTGCATTTTTCAATAAGATGTTCGACCTGGGTGATTTCATCGAAGCCACCGGCCTGATGATGCGCACCAAGGCTGGGGAAGTTTCGCTTCACGTCCACGACTTCAAGCTGCTTGCCAAATCTGTAACCCCTCTCCCCGCCGATAAGGATGTGACTCAGGACGATGGAACGGTTGTCCGTTATGCCTCACTGGATGACCCGGAACTTCGCGCCCGCCAGCGTTATGCTGATCTGGCGGCCAACCCAGAAGTCCGCGAGACTTTTCGCAAACGCGCCAAAGTTGTCAAATCTCTGCGCGAGTTTTTGGATGGACACGACTTTCTTGAAGTGGAGACGCCCATCCTTCAGCCATTGTATGGCGGTGCGGCGGCACGTCCGTTCGTGACGCATCACAACGAGCTTGACCAGGATATGTACCTGCGCATTTCGTTTGAGCTGTATCTCAAGCGTTTGCTGGTGGGCAATTTGGAGCGCGTCTACGAAATTGGGCGTGACTTTCGTAATGAGGGCGTGTCTTTCAAGCACAACCCCGAATTTACACAGTTGGAATTCTATTGGGCATACGCGGACTATTTGCAAGTGATGGAACTCACCGAGCAGATGGTGGCGTATGCCGCCGAGCAGGTGACCGGCTCCACCAAGGTCACATTTGGTGAGCATGA
>DAOQPR010000036.1:0-13808 GCA_035333265.1 Anaerolineales bacterium | reverse complement strand
GGTCGGAACCGATCAACAGGAAGTTGATGGTCTCAGTATCTGTAAGCAATGGCAGGGGCGTTGGGTTTACGACCGTCGGTAATACTGGCGGAGGTGCGGCCTGGGTGGGAAATAATTGATCGTTGGCAAGAGTCGCTGTCGGCGAAGATTGAGGCGAAGGAATGGCAGAGGGAGTTGTTGTTGCAAGGCTCAATTGCGGTACAGGATTTGAATCCAAAGCGTATAGCGGCGGCGCAGTAGGAGTGACCAGGGAGGGTTGAAATGGGGTTGGGGTGGCGGTCGAATTTGGATCGGATGTGATAAGAATAAATGGAAGCACTGGCTGCTCAGGAGTTGGACTGGCGCAGGCTGATAGAAGTGCAACAAGAATGGCGATCAATGATGAACGTAGAAATGCATTCATGTAAGAGTGTTCTTAGGGAAGTTTGTTTTACGGAGTGGGGGTGGCCGTTGGAAAGGCTGTAGGACTGGCCGTTTGAGTTGGGACCGGCGTTAATGTTGGGGGTGTTGTGGAAGTTGGCAGAATTGGAGTTAAGGTTGCGCTGGGTGTCCCCGTAAACGGCAACACAGTCTCGGTCAGCGGTTCAGTCGGATATGATGTAATTGTGATCGTGATACCAGGCAGCGGGGTGAAGGTCGGGGTTCGTGTAGCGACATTCGGCACCCACAGGATTTCATTAATATAAATAACATCGCCAGAACGGCAATTTGCCTGTCGCATGGCCGAAGCTGTTGTGTAGTGATTAACCGCAATGGAGTACAGAGTATCGCCTGGTTTAACAACATAACTTTTGCTCCACCCAGCGGCCCCCTGCACACAAATGATTGCTGTACTGGTTGGGGAAGGTGGAACATAAAGTATAGTCCCTGTTACCAGGCTTTCAGTGGTGAGGCAGTTCCCATTTTTTAAGAGTTCTTTGGTCGTCTGATAGCGTACAGCAAGACCTTCCAATGTGTCACCGCCTTGCACTGTGACCGGAATCCAACCCGCGGGCGGCTGACAGAATGTAGGAGGGATTACCGTATTCGTTGCCGTGAAAGTTGCTGTAGTTAATATTATGCCTGTACTAAGTGTAGGGGTAGGTGAAAGAGTTGAGGTTGCTGTAACAGGTACTGGCGACAAAATAACAGCCTGGGTTACAGTAGACGTGGCCGCTGGAACGAACTCCACAAGCGAAATGGACAATGCTCCCAGCATTAAACCAACAGAGACCACTGCCACAATTAGCGCGCTTCCAAAATCGCGCAGACCTTGCATCCCTTATTTCCTTTTTTGCTTTTCGGTGAAAATCTCACCGAGAATCGGCAAAAGTACGCTGAAAGTTGCTCCCTTGCCGGGGTCGCTTTCCACCCAAATGCGACCATGTTGAGCCTCAGTCAGAGTCTTTGCGATGGAAAGTCCAACGCCAGTATCTCCCACGCCCTGAATGAGCACATTATCTGCGCGATAAAGCCGGGTAAAAACGCGCGGCAAGTCAGCGGATGCAATCCCTCCGCCTGTGTCTGTTACCTGAATTAGGATATAGTCCTGATTATTTTCGCTTCGGGTCTGAACGTTGAGCCTGATCATACCTTCGAACGGAGTCGCCGCTCCAGCATTTTGCAATAAATGGATTAGTATTTGTTGCAGTGCTTCCCGGTCAGCGTGGATGCTTGAAAGCGCCTTGGGAATTTCGAGGTGAATGGAAATATTCTTTTCGCGAATCTGGGTGCTGGTATAAGACATGGCATTATCAATGATCGCGTTCAACTCCACCACCTCAGGCTTGATCGCGTTAAGATCGGTTGCCAGAGTAGTGATCTGGATCATGTCATCTGTCAGACTGCGAATGCGATCCGTTGAAGCCTTGATGCGATTCACAAATGTTTTTTGCAAAGCTCCAAGAATCCCCACCGATTCGCCAAGGAGCAGGTCTGTATAACCCACAATCGAGGAAAGCGGCTGGCGCAGTTCCTGAGAAATGGAAGCGATCACTTCCGCCTGTTCTGTGCTCTTCGTGCTGATCTGTCCCTTTTCGATCTCAAGGACTTTCATATTGGCTGCTGCAAGCTGATTTTGAAGCAAAGCCAGCTCTTGCAAGGTGGCCTTAAGTTCACTTTCTGCCTGCATCGAAGTGGAGGACAATTTTTTACCAGAACGGAGTTCTGCATTTTCCAGTTGTAATTGCTCGATGATCGCCTGCGACTCTTCTTGAGCCGCGCGCAATGACGCTACATCTACAGAACGATTCTTTTCCGCTTCAGATTGTGCGCTTGTCAATTGTTGTTTTAATTCCGAGATGCGCCGCTCCATATCCGTGACCTGAGCACGGGCCATGTCACTTTGTGCTTCCAACTTGTTGATCTTCTGGTTACGTTGGATGATGGGCACCATCGAAACGGCAATATTTGCCAGGAATGCCTGATCTTCTGCGCTCCACGTCCGGTCAGAATAGGGTGAGAGTAGCAGGATCCCGCCCAGCGATTCTTTTTCCTGGGTAAGAATGGGTACGCATAGAAGATGGCCGGGATTTGTTAGACCAAGGATATCGCCCAACCCTTTGATATCTGCAGATGTGCTGCTGGAAGGCAATCGCAAAGGACGCCCTCGCTGGATGGAATTTGCCAGCATGGGAATTGCACCCTTTGTAAGTGAACCGCCCTCCAGGCTATCTTCACGGATCAAATCGTATCCGCCCGCAATCACCATCTGATTATTATTGTCGGTGAGGTAGATCATAAAGCACAAATCAGCCAGCATGGTTTGTGCAATGGCGCGGGTAAGAGCCTGGCTCATTTTGGTGGGGTTATTTTCAGCCGCTACAGCCAATAGAGCATGGAAGGTTTTTGGGTCGGTGCTATACCTTCTGCGTTCAACTCTTCCAATCGTATCCTGTCGTAGGGACGTCGGTTTGGCTGGGATGGGAGATTCTACGGCTGGGACCGAGGAGAACCGAAGCGGGAGTGTGAACATAATCGGGTAGGCGGTGATGTACGCCAGGCGAACGATCCCGGAATAATCCCCCTCAGTCTGTAAAAGAATCTGAGAAAGATGTCCGACAAGTCCGAGAAATAACAAAAGAATGCCATACCACATGCCATCTGGCCTGCGCAATAATATGATGCCAATCCCAAACAAGGCTAAAACCACGGAACCAATCTGCCAGATCTGATCATCAAGGGTTTGGTTGTAGCTGTTTTGGGTGATTTGAGGCTGCCAGGTAAAATAACTCAAGACAAGAGCGATCAATACGAACAGACTCAGAAAGGTCACAGTCGCATCGGCTGCACGGTTTGGTTCAGGAAATGCATATAGCCAGGTGATCCAAACGATACCAAACACCAGAAAAGCTCGATCCATGGGCGGTAGGATGGTTTTGGGATCTATAATCTGTTGCCAGCTTAATCCGCCAATAATAAAAATGCTGATCTGGGCAAGGATCAATATCCCGAGACCTACAACAGCCCGACGCGCTTGCGGGAACTCGCTTGCCCGCCATTGCAGGAATGCAAACATTAATGTACCGGCAGAGACAAATACCAATACAATGTAATAGATAAGATTTCCGGGGGGAATCAAAAGAAGATTATTAAAATCACTCATTTTTTTGTGATTATACTGCCAGATTGGAATATAGCGTAGAATTGTCACTATGTCTCAACGAAAATGGACGCCCTTCCTTATTATTTTATTGTTGCTGGCTTCCCTCATCACCCCCATAATACTGGCTGGATATTCCAGCTTGAATAAAGCGGAAAATGCAAAGGCGAATGGCGAGAAAAAAGATGCTTATCTAGAATATGCCCAGGCTGCCAAAATCCTTTTTTGGCGGGATGATCTTTGGGAAAAAGCCGGGGTATTTGCTTTTCAGGCGGGTGAATTTTCAACAGCCATCACATACCTCGAAATTCCCGCCGAGTTAACTGAAGAAGGCTGGGTTTCGTTGGGCGGTTCATACTATCAAAATGGCGATCTTGCGTCTGTGATTTCCACTTGCACTCATGCTTTACAGACCTATGACTCATCAGCGTTATATCAATTACTGGCCTTTTCCTACCATGATCAAAAAGAATGGCAGGCAGAACTTTCTGCACTTAAGGAACAGACCCGCCTTGACCCAAATGACGCTTATGCTCATTATCGACTTGGTTTGCTGTTAACACTCTACTCGCCCGATCAGGCTTTGCCTTCACTAACCCGCGCTTCCGCACTTAACCCTGAGCTTGATTCTGCGATCCAAACCTTGCGCGCCGCTCTGGCAGTTTCCAGTGTACAAACTGATGAAAGCGAAAAAATGTTGATCATTGGTCGAGCTTTTGGCCTTTTGCAGGATTGGGAACTTGCAATGGCTGCATTCGAGAAAGCGGTTCAAATAGATGATGAAAATGCCGAGGCGTGGGCCTGGCTTGGAGAGGCGAAACAGCAACTAGGTCAGGATGGAAGCGTGGAACTCGACAGGGCGCTCATGCTCGACCATACTTCTGCAAATGTCCGGGCTTTACGCGGATTGTATTGGAGCCGTCAGGAAAAATATCAACAAATGCTTTCTGAATATTTACTTGCAGCCGAATTCGAGCCGGAAAATCCGCGCTGGCAGGTTAGCATGGGTGAGGCATATTCCAAACTTGGTGAGTTGGTTCTGGCGTTGGAAGCCTATCACCGTGCTGCGGATCTTGCGCCGGATGAACCTGATTACTGGAGGTTGTTGGCAATCTTTTGCGTTGAAAATTCGGTGCAAGTGGAAGATATAGGTCTGCCTGCTGCACAAAAAGCATTGAGCCTTGCCCCTGATAACCCGTTTGTGTTGGATACCCTGGGCTTTGCCTATCTTTCATCTGGTCGTTTCACGAATGCCGAACAGACCTTGAAACAAGCCATTGAACTGATGCCTGATAATTATTCTGCACACATACACTTGGCTATGACGTACTTGGCTCTGGGAGACCAGACTGCCGCTTATAACTCACTGACCTATGTGCGCGATGCCGACACCTCACGCGTTTATGCCGATCTTGCTATTCAACTATTACAGCGCTATTTTCCCTGAACTTTTCATCTAAATGGCCCATTGTAAAGTCAGCTTATCGTCATGATAAAATCATGCCCATGAATCGTTACAAATATCTTTTATCCATGTTTGTTGCTGTAAATTTTCTGGCGGCTTGCACTGCTTTGGGGGCAAACCCTGGCGCGTCTCAGTCACCTGCGCAGCCATCCGGTTCGGTGATTTTTCAGGACGACTTTGCTCAGCCTACTACTGGATGGGACCGTTTCCTAGTGAATGAAGGCGTGATGGATTACGATGGCGGCGGGTATCGCATCCTGGTGAATGCCCTTCAAATGAATTTTTGGTCGACACCTCATAAATCAGTTGCAGATGTTCGCCTTGAGGTTGATGCCGGAAAGTTGGCTGGCCCGGATGAAAATCGTATCGGCTTGATCTGCCGCTCCAATGGAAAGGATTATTACTTTTTCCTTATCTCCAGCGATGGATATTATGGAGTTGGTCTTTTCAAGGATGACCAGGTTTCCATGTTGGGCCAATCTGAAATGCTGAATTCGACCAACATCAATATGGGCCTCGCCATTAATCATCTGCGTGCCGATTGTGTCGGAGATACACTTACCTTTTATGTAAACGGTTTTGAGGTTGCAAAGGTAAAAGATACCAGCCTCACATCCGGTGATTTCGGCATCCTGGCTGGGACATTTACCACCCCAGGTGTGGATGTTGTCTTCGATAATTTTGTCGCCTTGCAACCATGATGATCTGCAATGGTGGATATTATTTCCCAATAACCAAGTTCCACTTTTCATGAAAATCTTCCTCGATACCATTGGCTGCCGCCTCAATCAGGCAGAGATAGAGCAAATGTCCAGGCAGTTCCGCGCAGCCGGGCATGAGATCGTCTCATCTGCAGAATATGCCGACATGGCAGTTGTAAATACTTGTGCCGTCACTACACAAGCGGCTTCAGACTCACGCGGAAGAATTCGCGCCATTGCCCGCGCTGGAGTGAGTGAGATCGTTGCCACAGGGTGTTGGACGACACTTCAGCCCCGGGAAGCTGCTGCACTTTCAAACGTCAAACATGTTATTTTGAACGACGAAAAAGATTCCCTTGTTCTTAAGACCTTAAACCTCCCTCCCTCATCTTTCGACCTTGAACCCATAGACCGGGTACCCATTCCCGGTTTGCATCGCCGTACACGTGCATTTATCAAAGTGCAGGATGGTTGTGATAACAAATGCACTTTCTGTGTTACCACCATTGCGCGTGGTGAAGGGCGTTCGCGTGCATTGGCTGACGTCATTAATGATATTAACTCCGCGCTGGCTGGCGACTCAAAAGAAATAGTATTAACCGGCGTACACCTTGGCTCGTGGGGGCAGGATTTTGGGGCGCATCATCTTCGTGACCTGGTTCAAGCCATTTTGCGTGAGACGGATGTAAAGCGGTTGAGATTATCCTCCCTTGAACCCTGGGATCTGAATGCTGATTTCTTCTCCCTTTGGGATGACAAACGCCTCATGCCTCACCTGCACCTGCCGCTACAATCTGGAAGTGATTCCACGCTGAAGCGAATGGCTCGCAAGACGACGCCTGAGTCTTTTCGCGAGTTGGTTCAAGCCGCTCGAAGCATCGTGCCAGATATTGCCATTACCACTGATCTCATTGCTGGCTTTCCTGGTGAAACGGATGAAGAATTTTCCGAGACGTTGGATTTTGTACGTGAGATGGGATTCTCTGGCGGGCATGTTTTCACGTATTCACCACGCCCAGGCACCGGGGCGGCGAGGATGAAGGGGCAGGTCAAGCCAGAGGTTGGGAAGAGGCGAAATCGCATCCTGCAGGAGGCGATCGAAGAGTCGGCAACGTCTTACCGTGAAAAATTTATCGGGCAGACCCTATCTGTTTTGTGGGAGTCGGCCACGGAGTATGGCGAATACGGCTGGCGTATGGAAGGTTGGACGGGCAATTACCTGCGAGTGTCTGCAACGGCTGTTTCTCCCCGCTGGAATGAGGTGGACGAAGTGGAGTTGATTGAGGCGAATGGGGAGAAGATAAATGGGGTAATGCAAGGCATGCCCGGCATTGTGTAGCATATTATTACGAATGTCACTGTTTGAAATCAGCCGGGCAAATGTATAATTTTATGGCATAAAAATAAAAAAGGAGCAACCCATGACGGCTCAATTGATCGATGGAACTGCAATTGCGCAAAAAGTGCGCGATGAAGTAAAGGAAAAAGTGGCAAAACGGCTGGCGGAGGGGAAGTCTCAGCCAGGCCTGGCAACTGTTTTGGTGGGCGAGCGGATCGATTCAGCGACCTATGTAAGCATGAAACAAAAGGCGTGTGCCGAACTGGGGATGACGTCATTTCACCACCCTGTTCCAGCAGATATAACTCAGGAAGACCTTGAAGCGCTCATCAAACAGCTAAATGCCGACCCCAAGGTGCATGGTATTCTTGTACAACTGCCCCTGCCTGATCATTTGGATGAAGAACGTATTCTCCAACTTATCAGCATAGAAAAAGATGTTGATGGTTTTTCGCCGATCAACCTTGGCCGCCTGGCACAGAAGGGACGCGAACCCCTCTTTGTTCCATGTACACCCTATGGATGTATTTACCTTTTGAAGGAAGCGGGCGTCAAGATCGCAGGTGCAAACGCGGTGGTTTTGGGACGTTCCAATATCGTTGGCATGCCTGCAGCTCTGTTGCTTATAAAAGAGAATGCCACTGTGACAGTCGTCCATTCAAAGACGAAAGATATTCCAGCTGTGTTACGCAATGCAGATATTATTATTGCGGCCATTGGCAAGGCGGAAATGGTTCGCGGAGATTGGATCAAGCCTGGTGCGGCAGTTATTGATGTCGGCATTAATGGCATTCCCAAACTTAACCCCGATGGCACCCAGATGATCAGCCAGAAGACGGGCAAACCCATGCAAAGGCTTGTCGGCGATGTGAATTTTGAAGAGGCCAAGGAAGTGGCCGGTTACATCACACCGGTTCCAGGTGGGGTAGGCCCGATGACAATCGCCATGTTAATGGCCAACACACTCAGAGCTGCTGAGATCCAGGATAAATAGAATCTGTACTATTTTAGAAAACAACCAGGCAACAGCCTGGTTGTTTTCTATTAAAAGCCTTGACATAATAATAAACTTATACTATTATCAATTTATTATTAGTAATAAATTGAAAGGAGATAATATGGTCGAACTGGGTTCTGCTACAAAAAAATTCCAAAAGGAATTGAATGCTGGCACATCCTCATTGGTATTGCTGGCGGTCTTAAATCGCAGCGGCGAACCATTATATGGGTATCAGATCGCAAAAATGTTGGAGGAAAGCGGGCCGGATATTCCCATGATGAAGCAGGGTGCTTTGTACCCGGTCCTTCGGTCCCTTGAGGAGAATGGATTATTAGAAAGCATGGTGGAACCATCGGTCTCTGGTCCGCCGCGCCGATATTATAAGATTACAAAAGATGGTCGAACTGCCCTCGAAGAGTGGACCGAATTATGGAAACAGACAAAGAAATTTGTGGATACAACCTTGAAAGGATGACCTCATGTTTAAAACGATCGAAGATTATTTACACGCTTTAAAAAGTGAGATGAACGATGCCGATCCAGCTTTGGTTCAGGATGCCCTGGCCGATGCACGTGAACATTTAACCCTGGCCGTGGAAGCAGCCAAAGAGAAACAACCGGATGGTGATCCGAGTGAAGTCCTGAATAGGATCATGGACGAGTATGGCACTCCGGAAGAGACGGCAAATGCCTATCGTGAAGTGGAACGTCGTACTTCACCAGCCTTGAAACCGACAGTGAAAAGCCGTTCCATTTTTGCGAAGTTTTTTGGTGTTTATGCCGACTCGCGAGCCTGGGGCGCCTTGCTTTATATGTTGATCGCTTTTGTAACAGGTGTGTTTTATTTTACCTGGGCGGTTACCGGACTGTCTCTTTCAATATCCTTTGCCATCTTTATTTTTGGCTTGCCGTTCGCCTTATTATTCCTGCTTTCGGTGCGCGGATTGGCCTTGCTGGAAGGACGTTTGGGGAGGCCCTGTTGGGGATTCGTATGCCAAGGCGTCCCTTATTTTCACATCAAGGAATGAAATGGCTGGATCGTTTAAAGGCATTGCTTACCGACAAAGCTACCTGGTTAATGCTCGTTTATATGATCATTCAATTTGTTTTGGGTATTCTGTACTTTGTTGTAATGGTTACCTGGATCGCCTTGTCATTGAGTTTTATGGCGCTTCCCTTTATACAGTTAGTCTGGAAAATACCTGTGATTGTATTTGGCGATCAGCCCAGAATCCTGCCCATGTGGGAATTGATCTTATTCTCAATAAGCGGCTTCCTATCTTTAACCGTCTTTGTGCATGTTGCCAAAGGAGTCGGCCAGTTACACGGTAAGCTGGCAAAATGGATGTTGGTCAGCGAGTGAGTGGAATAACTTAATCAAAAACGCCGCCCATATGATTTAGGCGGCGTTTTTGATTAAGATCGGTATTATGGCCGAATGAACAATCCCAGGTGATTGCCAACCCGGCGTTCCCGGCCTGGTTTGTTCATGTCGATGGGTGAGTTCAGGATACGTGGGTTACCGTCGGCCCCACGAATGGACATGGTTGAGGAACCGCCTCCATCCATGTTTGCGCCTGTGTGGACACCATAGGAAATCAATAATTCGGCCAACTCAGGGAAGGTAACCCCTTCACTATAACCCGGCTGTCGGCCATCTACGACCATCCATGTCAGCCAACGTCCATTCCGATTCAGCCCAATCGCGGTTCGTGGATTGGGGTCCTGCGCGGCCAGCTTCTTTACTACTTTTCCGTCTTGTACAACCATTCGGTCGCCTGAGACCGCATTGAAGATGCGCCCTGCCTGGTTGAAGGTCACTTGATTTCTCGGTCCGATAAAAATGGTGGGCTGAGCGGTCTTTTTGGGTGAATAGATCTTTCCACGTGATGCCGCATAATCGCTGATTCGAACTGGGACGCCGCCATCCGGACAAAGGCTTGCTGGATCATAAGAGGAATCTACATAGCCGAAATATCCGCCATTGATGGCCGTGTGTAGTTTGAATTCTTTCAAAAATTCAGACACTGTTCGCGAACATAAAATGTCATTATTTTTAGGCGAAGGCGTTACCAGAAACTCCATTTTTGCGATTTGCGTATCAATGGCAAGGACATGCACCACGATTGGACGCGGGGTGGTCAGGTCTTTGCGCAGGTACGTAACACCCTGGAAAAGATTTTGTGTCACTGTGTTGGGCCTGCTGGCTGTTGTGATTTGAACAAGGAGGCTGCGAGAGCACCAGCCTGTCAACCCGTCCATTTTTTGGATCTGAACCCATTCCGTATTAAGTTCATCCAAACCTGGAATTGTGTCATTTTTGGATAGGATACCGATGATCTTGCTGGTCTGATTGGGCTGTTCGCGAATATTCAATGTCGATACATTGACACGATACCAATTCTTATCTTTGAACTCAGGAACCACCAGTGTGGGAGGCGCTTCTTCTTCGACTGGATTAAGTACACTGATCAGATAGTCACTAAAACTCCAGCCAACCAGACTGCCATCCTTGTTTCGAACTTTTAACCATTCACTGTCAGGTGTGGCATCAATCTTTTCAACGAGTTCACCAAGATAGAATAAGCCGATTGCATCATAATCCAGGCCTGGCCCTTCGCGTACTTTCAATGATGCTGCTGTTACCCGGTACCAATCCTTTGTTTCCTCATCTGTGTCCGTATCGGTATCGGTATCAGTGTCGGTGTCAGTGTCATCATCCTGATCCGTATCCTCATCTGGAACATCATCCTCAGCGACATTTTGTAAATAGGCCGCAAAACTCCAGCCCGTAAGGCTTCCATCCAGCTTGCGGATCTTAAACCAGGTGCTATCTGAGTTCGCATCAAGCTTTTCGACCAGCTCAAATTGCTTGAGCCCGCCAATAGTGGCATAGGTAAGCCCTGGCCCTTCACGTACTTTCAATGAAGTTGCAGTGACACGATAATAATTGCTGGGCGGCGGGGGCGGGGTGATATCTTCGAGCTTGAAGCGGGTTCGGAACGCCTCCAGATCTCCATTGAAATAGTTCAAATCGATATTCAGGCTTTCCACCCCAAACTTTGGACCATCACCGCTATCTGTAAATTGCCAAAGTGTCCAATCTGACCACGGCGCTGGAATAAGCGGTTTGGCAGCCCCATAATTTGCTATCCAAAGTGGATATTGCTTAAAGTAATTTAACGAAGCCGTTGAAGAGCCTGCCGTATTTTCCCGCCAGTAATAATAACCAGTATATATACCGATCTCTTTATTGATTGGGATCAATTGCTTGACACGCTCAAGAAAGTTATACCAATTACGCCAGCCCTTGTACGTGCCGTTATAGACATCCTCGAAATCACCAAATAAAGGTAATTCACCAAAATCGGCATTCTCGAACATCGAAACCCATTTTTCCGCCTGAAGTTTCGGGTCTACCCGGCTATCATAAAACCAATACGATCCGCGCGGCAGGCCTGCATTCTTGGCTTCACGCCAATTAACCTTGAAATCCCGGTCACCCCAAAGATTTTGCCCGGCGCGAATAATGACACAATGCGCAGTTTCACGCATCTTCTTAAAATTGATACCCTGTGGGGTTTGTGGGTCATCCTGGTAAAAACTAACATCGGGTCCGACGAGGATAGCCATAACAGTCTCCATGTTGATGTTTGTTTTGCTTACACTTCAGTGTATTGAAAAATCACTTTATTTAATTATATCCCAAAGGAACTGCGGGATTTACAGTGCATTTTCAAAATGGGTGATGACTGGCACCTCTCCAGGCCGCCCTTCAATGGCGATCACATCGATCTGCCAATGGTCAATTTCGTTCTCGGCGGCATAGTGCTGGGCTGCATTGAGCATATGTTCACGCTTTCGTGCGGTGATCTGATGCTCCGGGTAAAAATTCCGACTGGATGTCAGTGTTTTGACTTCAACCAGGATTGCGATGTTATTTTTATAGGCGATGATATCAATCTCCCCATAGGGTGTGCGAACGTTTCTGCGCCTCACTTCATAACCGCGGCCTGCCAGCCAGACTGCAGCGGTTTCCTCGCCCCAGGCGCCAACAGCTTGGTTGTGCCGGGTCATGAAAGAAACCGCTCCATGATTCCGCGCAGACGTGTCCGCAGACTGGCCTTGCCCGGTCTTGATTCATGCACCAGTCGTTCATATTGCTTTAGCATCATCTGCGTGGTACGTCGAATGGCATAAGCAGCAGAGGCCTCACGGGCTGATCGGCTCATTTGCGCACGCAGGTCTGGGTCCAGGCAGAGGCGGGTAAGTTTGGCAGTAAAGGCTGGTAGATCATTGGTCGCCAGAAACCCGGTCACTCCATCCACTAATGTATCGCCCACTCCAACTGATTCTATTCCCATTACAGGCAGCCCTGCGCCCATGGATTCGATCACTGAAAGTGGGTGAACTTCGGTAACTGAGGCCGTGGCAAAAATATCACACATTGCAAGATAAGCTGGAAGTTGATCGTAGGGTACCCGGCCTGTCATATGAACACGGTTTTCCAGTTCGCTCTCTTGGATTTTTTTGCGAATTTCTTCTTCATACTGCTGAATACCACCCCCAATGATGAGCAGGTAAGTATTTGGGATGGCTTTGGCTATCCCTGAAAAAGATTCAATAAGAAATGGAATGCTTTTCTCAAGCGCGATGCGCCCGGCATATACGATAAGAATATCATTTTCACTATAACCAAGTTCTTCGCGTGAAAACGGAGTGGCAGTTTGAAAAGCGCTTAGATCGACTCCGTTGGGGATGATCTCGATCTTGCTGGTTACGTTCAATTGGCGTAGAACTTTTTCCATGCCAGGAGAGGGTGTAATAACCAGGTCAACTGCATCACAAAAAGATGGCAGGTAGGCTTGTAACAATCCGGTGCTGACCTCATCCGGCATCATGGGTAGATAGGCTTGCGCGTACAGGTCATAACGCGAATGATTTGTGAACACAATGGGGATTTTTAGCGGACGGCAGTAGCGTAGTGCAAGTCGTCCGCTTAGGAAGGGGTGATGCACATGGACAACATCCATGGTTTGTAAAATGTTCTTGGCATTGCGCGAATAGCGCATGGAGAGGTAAAAGCCTGTATCCGCGAGCGGCACACCGGGATTTCGGATGATATTGGGTTCATTATCCTTGTAATCCACGTCGCCAAAGGTGAACACAAATACTTCGTGCCCTGCCTTTTCGAGATACTCTTTGTTAACCTCAACGTAATTGGTGATTCCGCTGATATATGGTTTGTAGCTGTCGACCATCATTCCGATTCTCATAGTTGTATGCTACGGCAGGCCGGGGCGAATGTCAAGTGGACTTTTGTACGTGGTAGAATCTTCAGCCTTTACATAGATAGGAGTTTCATCAATGGCTGTTAAGCTAGTATTGCGAAATAAGGAATTCGAGGTTAAGCCGGGGATGACCCTGCTTTCGGCGTTACAAAAGTGCAGTATTGTCCCTGAGTCGGTCATTGCCACCCGAAATGGTGAAGTGATCACTGAAGATGAAATTTTAAGGGATGGGGAAATCATCAAACTGATCGCGGTTATTTCAGGCGGTTGACATGAAATGCAAAAAGTGTGGCGGTAAAGCCTCGATCAACATGCGTCATCACAATATGGCGTTGTGTAAGGATCACTTTTTAGAGTGGATCCCTGAACAGACCGAACGGTTCATCAAAAAATATCGCATGTTTGGCCGGGATGAAAAGATTCTAGTGGCGG
>DAOQPR010000035.1:0-14116 GCA_035333265.1 Anaerolineales bacterium | reverse complement strand
CAAGGCCGCCGGCGTCAAGGTCATTTCCTATGACCGCCTCATCCGCGACACGGATGCTGTTGACTTCTATGTCACCTTTGACAGCATCTCCGTAGGTGCTGCTCAGGCTCAATACCTCGTCGATCATGCTGAAGGAACCGGCAACCCGCTCTATCTCTATGCTGGCGCTGCCTCCGATAACAATGCCTTCCTCTTCTTCGAAGGCGCCTGGAATGTGCTCCAGCCCAAGATCGCTGACGGCACCTTCGTTATCGCCAACTCCTCCGAAGCTGAAGGTCTCAAGGACAAGGCTACCTTGACCCGTGACGAACAGGCTGCCATCATCGGTCAGGTTACCACCAACTGGGACTTCAACACTGCCAAGACCCTTGCTGAATCCAACCTCACCGCCAATGGCGCTGATGCCAAGGGTGATGTCTTCATCCTCGCCCCGAACGATGGAACCGCCCGCGCGATCGCCGATGCCTTCGCTGCTGATGCGGATGTTTCCAACTACTTTGTCACCGGCCAGGATGCTGAAAAAGCTTCCGTCCAGTACATTATCGATGGCAAGCAATCCATGACCGTTTTCAAGGATGTCCGCACCCTGGTTGACGATGCCATCAAGGCAGCTGTCACCTTCCTCGAAGGCGGCACTCCTGAATCGACCAACAGCTACAACAACGGCAAGGTCGATGTTCCTGCCAACCCGACTGTGGTCATCACTGTGGATCAGGCCAATGTTCAGTCTGCTCTGATCGACTCCGGCTACTACTCCGCCTCTGATTTCACCGGACTTGGTGGCGAATCCTCCGCACCAGCTGGCGAACCTGTCACCATCACTTTCTGGGAGCAGGAAGGCGAAGATGTGGATGTCTTCATTGATCAGTTGATCGCCGATTTCCAAGCAGCCAACCCGAACATCACCGTTGAACGCACCCACTACGAGAATGAAGCTCTTCGCGATCAGTTCCAGACCGCTTCCTTGGCAGATGCCGCCGCTGATGTTGTTCGCGTTCCGAATGACTTCGCTGGTCCGTTCAGCACACTCGAAATCATTGCCCCCGCTGATGCTCTGTTCGATGATGCCTTCCTCGGCCAGTTCTTCCCCGGCTCGCTTGATCCGGCAAAAGTTGGTGGAACCCTTTGGGGTGTCCCCGATAACTATGGCAACCACTTGATGTTGATCTATAACAAATCCTTGATTGCCGAACCCCCTGCCACCTTTGAAGAACTCATCACGGTTTCGAAGGAACTCACCACAGGTGATGTTCAGGGCTTCGCCTACAACCTCAATGAACCCTTCTGGGGCGCCGGTTTCTATGGCGCTTTCGGTGGTTGGCCTCTCGATGAAAATGACCAGCCCCAGTTCAACAATCAGGCCTTCATTGATTACCTGACCTTCGTCGCCCAGCTCAAGTCTGACGGCGTCGTTCCTGCGGAATGTGATTACGCTTGCGCCGACACTCTGATGAAGGAAGGCAAAGCTGCCATGATCATCAACGGTGACTGGTCGCTTGGCGATTACACCACTGCCCTTGGCGACAATCTCGGCGTTGCCCCCGTCCCCACCATCAACGGCAACCCCTACACCGAAATGACCGCTGGCAAGTACTTCATGGTCTCCAAGGCCGTTCTCGATGATGCCGCCAAACAGGAAGCTGTTACTGCGTTCATCACCTACATGACCTCTGCTGAAGTGCAGAAGATGTGGTTGGACGAATTCAAGCGCCTGCCCTCCAATGCCGAAGTTGCAAAGGATCCCAGCATCGAAAGCGACCCCATCCTCGCTGGCTCCATGGCAGACCTCGCTGTCGGCCGCGGCCAACCCGCTGCGCCTGAAATGCGCTGTGCTTGGGATGCCTGGCGCCCGAACCTCGAAGGCGTGATGGCTGGTACCCTCACCCCTGAGGATGCCGCCGCCGCTGCCCAGGAATCTGCGGATGCCTGTGTAGCCACCCTTAAGTAGTAAAAACGCTTGTACTAAAAAGGTGGGGAGCTAACGCTCCCCACCTTTCATCCTAATTATTCACATATTAGAGGGCGGTAATAACTCATTCCTAACCATTTCGAATCAGAGGTGCAGTATGGAAAATGGCAACTTTTTCAGGAAGAACCTCCCAACCATTTTGTGGGCAGCAGCATTTATTTCGATCTACTATGTTTTTACATCCGCAATTGCGCCTTACGCTGAAGGCATTTCAGTTAATAGCGAGATCATACTGGAACGGGTTAAGGAAATTGGCACTTTCCTTCTTGCAATCCTCGGTACACTTGCAATTGTCGAAATCTATTTTTACCAGATCTTTTTTCGGCAGCCTGCCAATCAGACTTCCAGCATTCTAATCAGAATCATCCAGGCAGTCATCGCACTTGCTGCGCTAATGCTTGTTATTTACTTTTTCAATATTACCGACCTCATTAGAGTAGAGGAAGGCTCCTTCAGCAAACTGGTCAATGCCCCTATAGAGCTTCGAACCGACCTGCAAGAGATGTTGATCAAATCTGAAACTGCTTCAGAAGACTCGGCAGGCACGGCAGCCACCAGTATTTTAGGCTTGGGAGTTTTTGCACTTTTTGCAGTGATTCATTTCACCAGCAAACCGCGTAACAGCCGGGTAGGGCTTGCCTACCTGCTCATCCTGCCTGCATTTATTGGCGTCCTATTTCTAATCATCTATCCCTTCCTGTTCGAGATCAAACTTGCCTTCTCCAATGCCTCTCTTGGAACGCAGGCGACCAAAAATGCTGAATATGGCTTCATGTTTGGTTGGGATAATCTAAAGACTCTATTCACCGGCCCAGTCGCTCAGAATGCTACCTTCTTTGAGGTGCTATGGCGCACGATCTTGTGGACGGCGATCAATGTAACTTTTCATGTGCTGGGAGGCATGGGGTTGGCTATTCTCTTAAATCGTCCGTTGATGTTCAAAGGAATATATCGAACTTTACTGGTCATCCCATGGGCCATCCCCACTACTATTGCTGCTATGGCGCTACGCAATGAATTTGATAGTAGGTACGGTCTATTCAACATTCTATTAGGAAATCTCAATACCTGGTTAACCACCGTCAGCCAAAATACCGAAAACATTATAGGCATAGGCAACACCTTTGCCTGGCTGGCAGCCACCATTGGCCCAGTCAGTTGGAAACAGGACCCCTTCTGGGCGTTCGTATCCATCCTCATTTCCAATATCTGGTTGGGCATCCCCTTCATGTCCGTCATCATCCTGGGCGGGCTGCAAAGTATTTCGCAGGAATATTATGAAGCCGCCGAGATCGATGGAGCCTCACGATGGCAGCAATTCCGCAACATTACACTGCCTCTGTTGCGCCCGGTATTAACACCGGCCATCATTCTTGGAGTCGTTTGGACATTCAATAAATTTGACATCATTTATCTGATCACCCAAGGCGGTCCTCAAGAGAAAACAGACATCCTCGTCTCCTCCATGTACAAGGCCGCCTTCCAATTCTACAGGTATGGGTTCACAGCCATGTTCGCACTGGTTATCTTCGTCATCCTGTTCCTCTTTACCTTGTTCTATCTAAAAGTCAGCGACGGTTTAAAGTCGGCAACCGAGTAAGGATAAAATAAAATGAACACCAATCCCATCCTCCGTTTCTTCCGCTGGTTCTTTTTTCGCTCGCGCGGTGACAGTCCATTCAAAACCATCTTAATCCATCTGACCTTGATCATCGCCTGCGTTATCGCTGTTTACCCAGTCCTGCGTGTGATTACAATTTCCCTGCGCCCCAACGACACCCTGCTAACCACCGACCTGCGCATCATCCCTGAAAACGCTACATTGGATAACTACAAAGAAGTTCTTTTCGGCGCACCAGAAAAGAATCGCCAGTCCGATTTCTTTCTTTGGATATGGAACTCCTTTTCAATCGTCGCCGTCACATCTGTAATCAGCGTCATCATCGCAGCCATCAGCGCCTATGCATTCTCACGCTTTAAATTTCCAGGGCGTTCCGCCGGGCTGGTATTCCTGCTTACTACGCAAATGATCCCAGCAGGTATGCTACTTCTACCGTTATTCATCATGATCGCCAAATTAAAAATGATCAATACCTCACTGGGTCTTATCATTGCGTATGCCGTCACCTCCGTCCCGCTAACCATCTGGACACTCAAAGGCTACTACGATACGATCCCGGTCGACCTGGAAGAAGCCGCCCTCATTGACGGAGCCAGTCGTTTCACAGTCTTTACCAACATCATCCTACCGCTATCCACCCCAGCACTAGCCATCGCCTTCCTGTTTTCCTTCATGGGGGGCTGGAGTGAATACCTGGTTGCTCGTGTCGTTTTACAGAAAAACGAGATCTTCACCTGGCCTCTTGGAATTTTCACCTTCGCCCAACAATTTACCGTTTCATGGGGCCAGTTCGCCGCCGCATCAGTTTTAATCGCCATTCCAGTTATGGCCCTATTCCTCTACTCATCCAAGTGGCTGATCTCTGGTTTAACCCTTGGAAGCGTAAAGGGCTAACAAAACAAATTCCATCATTGGGCGGTCTAAAGACCGCCCTTTTTTAACCCGGGATATTTGCATGTACAAAAAAGCAGCCATCTTACTCACAATTACAGCCTTACTTCTAGTGGGATGTGTACCCGCCTCACCCTCCCCCGAACCTGAATCGCCCCCAACAGCCACCGCCACCGCCGAAGCCATCCCTGCCAACTGGTGGAAGGATGCCATCTTCTACGAAATTTTCGTTCGATCCTTCTACGACTCAGATGGAGACGGAATTGGCGACTTCAATGGCATCATAGCCAAACTGGACTATCTCAATGACGGCGATCCAAGTACAACTACCGACTTGGGCATCACCGGCATCTGGTTGATGCCCATCTTTCCCTCCCCTTCCTATCATGGATACGACGTAATCAACTATTACGATGTCAACTCACAATATGGCACAATGGACGATTTCAAACGACTTGTCGATGAAGCCCACAAACGTGGAATCAAAATTGTGATTGACATGGTAATCAACCATACATCCGACCAGCACCCCTGGTTCAATGATGCCAAAAAGAATATCGATTCACCTTATCGCGATTGGTACATCTGGGATGAAACCGACCCAGGCTATAGCGGCCCGTGGAATCAAGATGTGTGGCACCCATCCTTAACCGGATATTATTACGGAATCTTTGAAGCTTTCATGCCCGACCTGAATTATAGAAACCCTGAAGTCACAGCAGAGATGCAAAAGATTTACTCATTCTGGTTGACTGAGGCAGGCGTGGACGGGTTCCGATTGGATGCCGCCAAACACCTGATCGAAGAGGGCGTTATACAACAAAATACAGATGCCACCCATGAATGGTATCAACAAATATACCCTGCTTATAAAGAAATCGATCCATCTGCAATGACCGTCGGAGAGTTGTTTGGCGATAGTATGTCGGTTGCCTCCCGATATGTAAATCAAAATGAATTTGACCTGATCTTCAACTTCCAATTAGCCGACACAATTATCAAAGCCGCACAGACCGGGCGCGGAAAAAATGTTTCGCGGGTCATCGAAACCAGCAACGCATTTCTGCCAGAATTTGAGTACGCCCCCTTCCTGACCAACCATGATCAAAACCGAGTCATGGGGCAATTGCAAAACGATACAAATAAAGCGAAAATTGCAGCCGCCCTAATGCTTACCGCCCCTGGAACTCCATTCATTTATTATGGCGAAGAGATCGGCATGACCGGCAGCAAGCCCGATGAAAACATCCGCCTCCCCATGCAATGGACTGCCGATGAAAATGCAGGGTTCAGCGCAGGAAAACCCTGGCGGGCGCCTAACCCTGGTTATGATACGGTCAATGTATCCAGTCTGGCAAATGATCCAGCCTCGTTATTGTCCTTTTACCGTGACCTGATTCATATTCGTGAAAACCATCCTGCCATTTCCACAGGGGAATATTTTGCTGTGGATTGTAATCATCCTGCCATTTATGCTGCTCTGCGAATGGATGAAAATGAAGTCATCCTTACTGTGATTAATCTGGATGAAGAAGCTGTCACAGAGTACACCCTTTCACTTGAGGGTTCTGCATTGGCCGATCAAACCTACAGCGTGGAAGCGCTTTATGGGGCAGAGCAGGCTCAAAGTCTGAATGTGAAACGCGGAGGTTTTGAAAATTACATTCCAGTTGATACGCTTTCTCCTTATTCCACAGTGATTCTAAAATTCCAACCCTAAAAGAGGTTCTATCAATGTCCACTCCTTCCTGGGTAAAAGACGCCGTTTTTTACCAAATCTTCCCTGATCGTTTTGCACGCAGCAAGAAAAATGACAGCATGTTTAATTTTGAGTCCTGGGACTCCCCCCCTACAACCTACGGTTTTAAAGGCGGTGACCTCTACGGCGTGATCGAGAAGCTGGATTACCTGCAGGATTTGGGAATTAATGCGATCTATTTCAACCCGGTCTTTGCATCGGCTTCGAATCACCGTTACCACACGTTTGACTATTACAATGTCGATCCTTTGCTGGGCGGCAACGATGCCTTGAAGAAACTATTGAACGCAGCGCACAAGCGTGATATACGCATCGTTCTGGACGGTGTATTCAACCATGCCTCGCGTGGATTTTGGCAATTTCACCATGTACTTGAAACCGGGGAAGCTTCACCTTATAAAGATTGGTTCCATTTCGATGAAGAACGCTTAAAGGGCCACAAGCATTGGGGGGTATATCCTTCTCAGCATGAACAAAGACTCCTACATCAGGAAGACAGCCTGACAGCCATCGGCTACCGCGCCTGGTGGAACCTGCCAGCCCTGCCGAAATTCAATACCAATACACCAGCAGTCCGCGAATTTTTATTCGACGTGGCAGAATATTGGATCAAGTTCGGCATCGACGGATGGCGCTTGGATGTGCCCGGCGAGATCGACGATGACGAATTCTGGCGTGAGTTCCGCCGCCGGGTGCGTGCCATCAACCCGGAGGCTTACATTGTCGGTGAGATCTGGCATGAGGCGCAGCGTTGGCTGCAAGGCGATCAGTTCGATGCGGTAATGAACTATCTCTTTACCGCTGCCGCGCTGAACTTTTTTGCAGGCTCGCACTTAAACATGGATGTGATCCAACATGCAGGCGGACTTAAGGATCGCGTCCATCACACAAACGCGAACGGCTTCGCCAATGAAGTTGACCGTATTTTGAATTTGTATCCTCAGGATATTAACTTTGCCCAACTCAACCTGCTGGACAGCCACGACATGCCGCGCTTCCTTTCGTGTGCAAGCGGTGATAAGAATTCGCTCAAGCTGGCCTGGCTGTTCCTGATGACCATGCCCGGCGCGCCCTGTATCTACTATGGCGACGAGGTCGGCGTGGATGGCGGTCATGACCCGGACTGTCGCAAATCCTTCCCCTGGGACGAGTCCAAATGGGACCATGACCTGCTCGCTTATGCCAAAGAATGCATCAGCCTAAGGAACAAGCACAAGGTCTTGCGTCGCGGCGACTACAAGCGTGTGCATACCGAAGACAATGTGATGGTCTATGCCCGCGAACAAAAAAATGAGACTCTTACCGTCCTGTTCAATGCCTCCACTACGACTCGAATCATTACGCTGAAGTTCGAGAATCCGCCCAAGGTGATCTTCGGCTCGTTGACCATCGAGGGCGATCAGGTCGTCATCCCGGCCCGAAGTGGGGCGGTGGTAAAAACGGGGTAGGTAAACAAATTTCATAGCAAAAGAGGTCGTGGAAGAAATTTCTCCGGCCTCTTTTTATTCACTGACAAATAAGACAATCTCCAAAAAGTGACACTTTTTGGCAGTTTTTTTACCGGAATTATGCAATAATGGAACCATATTTCGCTATCTTTAATCGGTCGCAAAGAAAAGGTATTTATAACTTTATGGATACTGCAACAGAAAAACGACTTTCCAGAGCGCCTTATAACTGGCTGAGGGTTTCGCCCCTTGCCACGGTCATAACTTTATTCATCATAAACGGAATAGATCCCGGGGCCATCCTCTGCGGCAGATGCAGTGGCAGTGCGGCAATGGGAGTTACCTTCATTATCGGCGTACTGGTCTCCGCTTTGTGGCATCTGCTCCTACTGCAATATGTGAATAACCCGGAAAGCGAACTCGTCCGCAAGCATGGCCGCCAGGCGCTGATCTATGCAGGCATTCGCACCGGCATTGCCTTTGGTGCCGCCCTGCTCGAAACCCTTAGCGGCGCAAGCGGGGTGATCGCCTGTCTAAGTGTTCCCGTCCTCATCGGGTTATGGTTCTTCAATTCATATAGTGGTTACAAACAAGTTGAACGCGACCTGCCGGAATCAGAAAAGGCCAATGAGGTCTCACATCCATCCATTCAAAATCAGGAAGCACCTCTCAAAGAGATTCTTAATGGCCTCCAAAGTCCGGATGATGTCGCTGTTATCGTCGCACTGGACAAACTGAAAACCATCTCTTCCCCAAGCGCAGAGATCTTGAAAGAACTCGAACTGCTTGCCAAAGAAGATGAAAACATCCACATCCAAAGACAAGCCATTGTCACTTTAGAACGACTAAAAGAACCCATTTCACCGCATCCAATCGAAAATCCAAAAGAAGAATCTCGAACGGAATCTCAGGATCAAAACCCGCAGGGGGTGTTGAATCACATTCGCAATCTGCTGGCAGGCAGCAACGCCGCCGAACGTCTGGCCGCCATGAACGAATTAAAAAGTCTCAAATACAGCAGCCCTGCCATTCGCCTCTCTCTCGAACAGATCGCCCTGCGCGACGCGAACGAAGATCTTCGTAACGAAGCGCTGGCATTGCTAGACCATCCCAATCATCGTTTCATCGCCTCACGATCGAATATTATCCCGATGACCGAACGAAGGCTCTTCCTTTCGGAGATCAAAAAACTCGTTCGTGAAAATCTATTGGATGAAACTACTGCGAATGTCCTGCGCAAACGCTACGACTTTGACATCGCCCCGCCTCCAGCCGCGCCGAAGCCTGCTCCTGTGCAACCAGCCATCCCCCAGCCCGAAGCGGAATCTTCCCCACCGCCCGCGCCTGTTCCGCTCGAACCCATCAAGCCCATTCCACCCGCCAGTCCGCGCCCGACTCTTCTGCAAACCCTGTTCAGTGAAACCAGCATCAAGATCGCCTTATACCTCGGCGCATTCTTTGTCATCGCTTCCGCCATCATCCTGGCTGCTGCCGTCCCCGAAACCCGCCTGCCCATCCTCGTCATCGGCACGTTGATCTTCGGTGGCGTTGCCATCGCCATTCGCACACGACTCCCGCAGCCAAGTTTTGCACTCTTCATTGTCTTCTCCTTTCTCCTGCCCATCACTGCCAATGTCATTGGAGATTTATTCAAGTTCACGCCAGAAACGCGCGCGGGATACTGGGTTTTCGTTTGTCTATTCATGGCACTGACCTGGAGCGGCGGAACGTGGTTGTATCGCTCCCGACTGTTCAGCATTACCGCATTCATCTCGCTGGCAATTGGCCTGTATCGGATCAGCGATGTGTTCAACCTTGAGTTTGAAATCCATACCATCTTCACCGGGTTTGCGGCATTGATCGGCCTGGTTGGCGTATGGCTATTAAAAAAATGGCAGGACTCAAAATTTGCCCTGCCGCTTTTCATGTTTGCACAATTTCTTCAAGTCGCTGTGCTGGCCGCCTCCTTATCTCTTTTCATCTACCGCTTCTTCCAAAGCGATAGCCCGCTATGGAATCTGGCTTCCATTCTCACCTGGGGATTCGGATTGGTCTTCTACATCCTTTCCAATCGCCTATTTCCCTTCCTCGCATTCCCCTGGCTGGCATCGGCCACCCTGCTCTCCTTCCCGTGGTTCCTTTTCGCCGCCTTCGAAATGGAAACCCTGCCCGCCTGCCTGACCTTCCTGATTTGGGGCACATTCCTCGCTATCCTCAGTGAAGTCCTTGCCCGTATTGAAAACACACGCCATTACAGCCTGCCCGTTCTACTCAACTCCATCCCCACTCTGGCCTTTGCCATCGGATTCGGCTTTGCAAATGATGTGATAACTGGCACGGTCTCTGCTCTCGTTGTGATGGTTATCTATGGCGTTTTGCATTTCCTGCGTACACGTGGATGGGTCTGGGCGCTTTCACTACTAGGTTTCATCACCGCCTACTTTGCTTTTTTCCATCTGCCCTTCATGGAGGATGTGGAAATCTTTTTCGGCTACAAATTGCTTGCCCTTAGTCTGCTCTTCCTCCTGCCAGATTTATTCCTCAAGAATGACCTCAAAGACAATGTGCATTGGCGGCTGCCTTTACGAATCTATGGAATTCTCTTCACGGCCTGGAACTTTCTCGTATTTGTTCCCGCAGAGGAAAGGCCCCTGATTAATACGGCCATCGTCTTTTTCGTGTACGCCATCTTCGCGGCATTGTATGCGGCTCGTTATGACCTCGCCCGGATCGGATACCTCAGCACACTCTCTCTTACCATTAGCGTTGTCTATCTCACCAATCACTTTCAACTCGACCTGTGGTTCGAGGCGCTTACTGTGTTGAGCATCCTGTATTTCATCGGCGGCTTCCTCTTGAGGAAGAACGAAGTCCGCGCCCGCTGGCGCACGATGCTCGAAGCCAGCGGACTTGTTCTCGGTACCCTCGTTTCCATCATGGCCCTGTTAGACACGAGAGAACACAGCGGATGGTTCATCCTGCCCATCGGCGTGCTCTTCATCGTGGAAATGTATAGCCGCAAACAAAGCCTGTTCGAACTTGGAGCGCATGTTTTATTTTCGATGGCAGGCGCTCTGATCTTGCAGGATTTCGATGTCCGGGAATTTTCCTACTCCCTCCAAATCATATCCCTCATGATTCTCACTCTGGATATGATTTTCTCGCGTACGTTTCAAGCCAAACGTATTCTCAATTGGCCGGTAAAAGGAATTGGGGCGCTGATCGCGCTTACAACCAGTTTTTTCCTAACTCAGGAAACAAATCAGATTGCCGCCATTGGTTTTGGGATTTATGCCGTGTTCTTTCTGCTCTACACGCTCGCCCAAAAGAATGCCTATTACGGATATATCCCTGCGGCTTATTTACCAATCACGCTTGTTTACACGCTTCAATACAATGAACTTGATGTTTGGCTGCCCATCTTAACCACCCTTTCAATAATTTATTTCGCAACCGGTCTGGCGCTTCGTACCAAGTCTGCTTGGAGCCTCATGCTTCGCAACAGCGCCCTTGCGCTTGGGACGATCCTTGCGTTCGCGGCTTTGTTCAGCTTCAAAGAGACCGGCGGATGGTATGCCATCATCATCGGCTTGCTCTTCGCCGCAGAGATGTATCTGCGCCGCGATAGCCGTTTTGAACCCGGTCTGCCGATCCTGTTTAGCATTGGAGCATTCCTCATTCTGCATGATCTCGATGTAGACCAGGCTTCTTATCATCTGCTGGCTTTTAGCGTTGTCTGGCTGCTGGCCGACCTGCTTGCACATCTTACGTTTGCCAGCCCGCGCCTTCTCAAACTGCCCGTGCGCGGAGTTGGGGCGTTCCTTGCCGTTATTAATTACCCGATCCTGTTCTTTGATGGGATGACAAACGACTCGGCTATCGCTGCGGTTGGATTCGGAATCTATTCGCTTCTCTTCTTAACTGTGAGCCTGGTCTATAAAAACCCGAGCCTTTTCTACGCCTTTACCGCCAGCCTGCCATTGTTTGTCGCCTTCCTCTTCCGCGACCTCCGCCTTGAGAAATGGATTCATCCACTGATCGTTATTGCTGTGATCTATTATGCGGCAGGGTACCTCCTGCGACGCTCAGAACGGCTCAAAGGCTGGGACCAGACTCTGCTCTTCAGCGGGCTGGGGCTGGGAGTCATTGTCTCGGTGGCAGCACCAGTTGTCGGCGGGTTGGATGCGGCTCTTCCCGTCGCAGTGGCAGCTACATTATGGGCTGTCGAAGCCTTCGCAAGGAAGAATGTCTGGCTGGGCTTCCCTGCAAATATCCTTTACCTGCTTTCCTACTTCATCATCCTCTTCGAGTTGAAACAAACCGAGCCGCAATTCTTTTCGATGGGTGCGGCGTTGTTGGGCATGATCCAGCATTATCTGCTCGTGCGTGCGGAGAGCAAAACCGGCGCGTTCATCACGGGCATGGTCTCGCAGTTGATCCTGCTGGGTACGACTTACATTCAAATGGTGACATCCGGCAGTGAAGGGCTGATCTACTTTGTGGTGCTGTTTTTGCAATCGCTAGCCGTGCTGGTTTATGGGCTCGTCATCCGTTCCCGCAGCCTGACGTTTACGCCGATCATCCTGGTTGTGCTGGGAGTCATGACGGTGCTATACAGTGCCTTCCAGGGCATGAATACGGTGGTGCTCATCGGCTGTACCGGCATTCTGATGCTCATCTTCGGCATCATCGCTGTCCTCATGCGTGAACGAATTACAAAACTCGGTGAACGTTTAAGCGACTGGCGGGCGTAGAATAGATATATCAACACAGGGCGGGGTGCGTTGAAGCGAGCCGGAGATGAGAAGATTGCTTCGGGAAAATCGTCCTCGCAATGACAGGATGAAATGGAGGTCTCCATGTCTGAGAAGTTCATCGTAAATGGAAAGAATACCGCAGCCTTGTTCACTTTGAAGGTTTATCGAGGGGAGGGCATGGCCCTGCTGGCGATGAATTGGAAAAAAGGCAAACCGCCCATCGACTTTGTTGGCTTCGCCATTGAATATATGGAGCCGGGTGGGGATCGTTTTTTTGCCTTGAAGAACCGCGTTTCCTTCCTGGGCGCGGACGGCAAAGTGAGTGACAAACAACTTCCAACCACGCTGGCGCCGATCCAAAAATTTCGTTGGGTGCATTTTCCACGTAATGCCGAAATGCCAGGGGACTTTACCTACAAAGTCACGCCAGCCTTCATGAACAGCAGTGATGAACTCAGTTTTGGCGAGGCGCAAACGGCCGCGCTCGAACTTCGGCGCGAGACTCACCCAAAGAAATTAAATGTCACGTTCACCCGCGGGTTTGTCTCCTCACAGGCTTTCGTCGACCGCTACGAATCCGTTGCGCCGATCTCCACCCTTTTGCCCGATGACGCAGATGAGGGTCTCACCTTCGTTCCCACTCACCCCAAAACAACCGAAGCCCTGGCGTGGATGGGTTTCGAGGCAAGGCACGCCATCCTCGAAGTGCTGGACCAGGCTATCGCAGATCCTGAGGCGCAGGTTCGGGTGGTGGCCTATGACCTGAGCGAGCCGGAGGTCGTCTCTCGCCTTGAAAAACTTGGAAGCCGCTTGAAGATCATCATCGATGACGATGGAGCACATGGCGAGCCACATTCCGGCGAGAAACAATCCGAAGATCGGCTAAAGCTCACGGCTGGAAACGCAAACGTAAAACGGCAGCACATGGGCAAGTTACAGCACAACAAGACTATCGTGGTGGACAGCCCCAAACTCAAGGTGGCGGTTTGCGGTTCGACCAATTTCACCTGGCGCGGGTTTTATGTGCAAGCCAATAACGCTGTGATTGTCAAGGGAAAGAATGCCATCAAACCATTTATGACAGCCTTTGAAAATTATTGGAACAACAACTCCCCCGCCGGGTTTGGAGCCACCGACTCGGCTCAATGGACAAGCCTGGGCCTGACCGGGATCGATGCGAAGATCACCTTCTCGCCGCATATCGCCTCGAATGCCATGCTGAAATCGGTGGCGGATGACATCCGCGATAAGACCAAATCGAGCCTGTTCTATTCGTTGGCTTTTCTTTATCAAACGCCCGGTCTGATGCTGGAGGCAATCAAAACCGTCACAGAGAATGACGATATCTTTGTCTATGGCATTTCTGATAAAAAAGTGGGCGGGCTTGACCTGCAAAAGCCGAATGGAAATGTAGCCCCCGTAGCTCCCTCCGCATTGACGGATAAGACTACACCGGAACCGTTCAAGTCTGAACCGGCGGGCGGCAGCGGCAACCGAATGCATCACAAATTCCTGGTGGTGGATTTCAACAAGCCCAGCGCACGGGTCTATCTCGGCTCGTATAATTTTTCCATTCCGGCAGATGGCGACAACGGCGAAAACCTGCTTCTCATCCGTGACCGGCGGGTAGCGGTCTCATATGCCATCGAAGCCCTGCGGCTTTTTGACCAT
>DAOQPR010000034.1:0-14299 GCA_035333265.1 Anaerolineales bacterium | reverse complement strand
ATTCGGCCTCTCATCTTTATTTGCTTTTAAGAGGGCGTGTTGCCGTTCGCTATAAACCCTATGATGGCCCTCCCATTATTTTAACCCGCTTGCGAGACGGTGATGTCTTTGGTTGGTCGGCTGTGATTGGCAGTTCGCGTTATACCAGCAGTATTGTCAGTGAAACACAGGTTGAAGCGATCCGCATCCATAAAGAGGATTTATGGGACCTGATAACCCATGAACCTGCGACCGGGAAAATTATTATCGACAGATTGGCCCAGATCGTTTCACCCAGATGGAAAAATGCACACGAGCAAATCCAGCCTCTTTTGCATTCGATCGAAAGGAAGTGAAACATGGTCATGGAAAATGTCAGTTCGCGTGAGGTTCAGGTTCGAAATCTCCTGGAAAACTTAAGTGCCTATATCGAACAATTTCATGGCGGAACAGTTGAATTCGTCTCTTTTGATGGAGATACGTTGAAGGTTCACCTGGGTGGGGCTTGCCTGAATTGTCCTTTATTACCATCCACATTACATGGCTGGGTGGAAGGCACTGTACACCAATTCTTCCCTGAAATCAAAGTAATTGCAGGATAGACTGAGACATCCTCTATAAATATAAAATCGCCTGCCAGTTCATACCTGGCAGGCGATTTTTTTGTTTTAAGAGCAGGGACTTCACACCTTACGTTTAAAGTATCCAAAGATCATGAAAATTCCCACAACGATTAGAACAATCGCCCACAAATAGTTTGCAAAATCCAGAAGTGAGGCAATGCCCAGAAAACCCATTATAGCCAGAATCCCGGCAGGCCAAAATGCCCATTGCATTCTGGCAAGTAACGCGACCAATAGGAAGGTACAGGCCAGGCCAAGGAAGAAGAAACCGGCTGTCTGAAATTCTCCAAATCGTTCAGCAGCGATTGTCATGCCCGCCAGGGTGGATAATACCCCGCCAGGGATAAGGGCCCACCAACGTTCAGCCGGACTGGAAATATAAACCGCAAAGAACGTCAGACCTATGCCGCCCAGCACGATCGCGCCTGAGTATTCATCAAAATAGGATGAGGCAAGTATCAGCAGGGAAAGTGCTGTGAGCACCCCGCCTGGGATGATGGCCCACCAACGCCCCACCCGATCTGTCAGATATACATACCAGAACGAGACAGCAATCCCACCGAGGAAGATCGCGCCGCCCAGATCCTCCAATGATTCCGGCAGTAAGATCAAAGTACCGATTGCAGCCAGTGTAAAGCCAGGAAATGCTGCCCACCAATTTCCGCCGAAAAGCAGGGATAAAAAGGCCAGTCCGGCTGCAAGGAAGATACCGCCCCAAAACAGATCGGAGGCATTCTCGAGATACCCCATGGTTTGGGCCAGGGCAAGTCCGCCGCCAACGATCAACAGCAGACCAACAATAATGCGAGGATCAAATTGCTTCATGGTTTCACCTTTTATTTTATGCGCACCGAAGCTGCTCCGCCCGTGACGTGAATATCAATGGCATTTTCGGCAGTTGCATAATCTGGAGATTCATTGCTGGGAAAGCGATTTCGATCCACACTGAAATCGCCAGCGCCAATGGTTGCACGGGCGCGAATCGAAACACCCTCAGGGACGATCAAGACAAGGGAAGCTGCACCAACTTCAAAGTTGGCATTGAGGCGGCCTTTGGTGGGCAGGGTCACGATTGTTTCGCTGGCTCCCGATTTCAGCCGGATATCAGTAATTGCAAGATCGCGAAGATCAAGTGTCGACTTATTCGCGCCAAGATTAAAGTCTAAAGCCGTTGGGATAGAGCCGTTGAGCGAGATGTCCCAATCGAGTTGCTCTCGCCCCCAAAATGGAGGCAGCATGAACAGGTCTTTTGCAGGTTGCAACTTGAGGTTGAGTCGATCACCATTCACCGAGGAATTGCGTTCCACTCCGCCTGCAAATGTGCCATACAGCAATTCATTTCCAGATGCACCACCATGCAAGCGGAACTCCCCTGCTCCATGATTAAAGTGGATCGAGGCCTCACGTGCGCCTTGCAATTCAATCCTCGCGGACTCCGTCTCCACTGTTCCGCGCATAAAAACGCCCAACAAAACCCAGAAGCCAAAGCCGATCAGTAGGATGGGCCAGAAAAGACTCATCAATGAATTTCCGTTTGGCAGCCGTACGCCCATTTCTCCGGCAAGCATCAGCCCGCCCACTAATAGCAGAACGGCTCCCCAAAACAACTGATTACGTCTCATATTATTCCTCTCGTTTGCGGAAGGATCGGAACAATCCGCTGCCAAGGACATACAGACCGAGCAAGATCAATAGAGCAGCCGGGCCGTAGTTGCCAAGGATGTTCCAACCACCGAGAAATGCGGCAAACACGATGAAAAGAACCGCACTGACCACAATCAGATTGAGTCCGCGTTTGAGGTTGTGGCCGGTATTTTCACCCAGCAAACCCTGCAAGATTGTCCCAACACCAATGAAACCAGGGATGAGCGCCCACATATATGACCAAGAGTCGTAACTTTCGGTCATTTTTTGGTAATAGAAAATACCGCCAATTCCCGCCACAATTGCGGCAGGAACAGCCAGGCCGGGCGAAGCCGTTACCAGGCCAATGACTAAAATGCCAGCCCCAATCAACAGCATATTAACCGGCCATTCCGTATAGGGGGCAAAAAAATCGCGAAATTGGGGCATGGTCTGGTTCAACAGAAACCACCCGCCGAGGAGAATGAGGATAACACCGAGCGCAAGCTGAGATCGTCCTTGTTTATTCATAGTTCTACTCCTGTGTAAGGTTAGTTTTAGTGTATATCTTTTTGGCTAACTTTGAAAGTATCTAGATATACGCAACGGAATCGTTTCGGTTGCCCAGCCAAAGGCCAAATTGAGCAGGTTCGCGCCTGCCACGCAGCCACGCTACAATGGGCCGAAGCGCCCAACGCGCCCCATAAAACGGCACTTTATGCCTCCAGCGAATACCCAACCCCTGCCCCAAAACACGCATACGGTCATACGTTAAGAAGCCCTCACTCTGAAGAGCATCTGAAGCAAACCCATAACGCGCCAAAAACTGCGCCTTACGCTCAGCCAGCATCGCCCGGCCCGACTCAACATTTCGATAAACCGGCGAATCCATCACCACCAGCAACCCATTTCGTTTAAGAACACGCAGGGCTTCTGCCAGTGTTTGCTCATAACTTTCAGCATAATGCAATGAAGCATTAAATATCACAACATCAACAACCGCGGTCGAAAAAGGCAAAACCGTAAACTCGGCTTGTAATGGAATAAATTTTGTTTCATAGTTCGTCCAGGCGCCTAAACCGTCTTCCGAATTAACAAGCAAATCTACGGCATAAACCTCATGCCCATTACGCGTCAAACGATTCGAAAGCCAGCCATTGCCAGCACCCAAATCCAAAATCGTTGCATTCCTTGGCAGAAAACGGGTTAGAGCCGTATAACTTTTTGCGCGAATTTGCCAGTCTGAAGAGAAACGTCTCGTTAGATCCTGAAATGGCAGGGCGCGATAGTAAGAGGCATCAGCAGAAAATCGACCTTCGAAACGGCGCACAGCCTCATAGTCTGCGATGAAGCGGGCATAGTGAGATTCGCGTTCGGGCAGAAGGAAACGCCAGATGCCATCCACTTGATGAAACGTCACCGCCTCCTTATCACAGATAAGCTGGTTCGGCGCTTCAAACCTCAGCTCACTCTGACAACGCGGACAAATGAACTTCATGGAATAACATCCAATGCATTAATCGCCGAGCGGTAGGCCAACTCAAATGACCTATTAATGGATTTCATATCCGCAGGCATTTCCCAATGCAGGCTGGCCAGTTTATCTGCCACAACGACAATTGCTGCCGCCTGCACATTTCGTGCCTGTGCCAGCGCCAACAGACCAGCGATCTCCATCTCCACCACCTGAACGCCATCGGCCTGATATTTGAGAATCTCATCTCGTGTTTCACGATATGGAGCATCCGTTGTCCATGCCGGGCCGACTGAAAATGGGATAGCCTGTGCAGAAAGCTGCGCCTTCAATCCGTCAAGGAGCACGGAATCTGCATGAACAAATGGTTCATCTGGCAGGTAATGGTGTGAAACGCCATCATCCCGCAAGGCTTTATCGGTTATCACAATATCGGCTGTATTCAGCGAAGTTTGCAAAGCCCCACCCCAGGAAAGTAAAACAAAACGCTTCACCCCCCAGGCAATCATTTCCTCTGCCAAAGAAACAACCACCGGAGCGCCAATCCCAAAATTGGATAGCACCCCAACCCGCCCTCGGGTGGATTTGAGCAGATAGAAATCACCCATCACCCTGCCCGCTTTTTGAATTGGGATTTTCCACCGCAATTGAGTTGGCAGATCATTTTTCAGGCAAAGAATCAAACCCTCTGGAGGCTCCACCATTGGGAATTTTCCAAAGCGTCTGCGCATGGCAATGGTATCAGCCGGACGCATCACCGGCTCAAGGCTGAATTTATCAGGGAAGTTTGGAACGGGCATGAAATCTCCATTGCATCGATAATAACGCGGCGTGAAAACACTCCGCAACTAAAACTGCGGCCGCCGCGCCTGGCGTCCCAAAGAATCTGGAAAACAAGAACAACAAAAAAGACAATAGAAGAACGGTCATAACAAGGGATACCAATACAGGTCGTTCTATATTCATGGCAACCAAACCAAGGGAAGTGTACGTTACCACGACATAAGGAATCACCAGCCATGCCAAGATCTTCAACAAGGGAACAGCCGTTATAAAACCGGCGCCAAATAATATATAATTAATAGGCTCTGAAAACAAAAATAAAAGAACGGCAATCAAAAAGGCAGTCCCCAACAAAGTTTTCCAGCCTTTTAGCTCGCGCCCAAATTCAGCATTCCGTGTCATTTCAGGGTATATGGCAGTAAAAGCGGAAAAATGTCCCAACTTCCCGGCATCCATGACCCGCAAAGCCGACGAGAAGAGGCCCGTTGCTGTATAACCCGAAAGGACCGGCAGAAAAGTCACCGGCAATTTTTCATATACCAGCCGAAGCGTTCCGATCACAGCCATGGAGAAACACTCCTTCAGCAAAGAAAAGGAACGAACCGGGGAAAGAAACTCCAGACGAAACTGCTGATGTCCGCCCGTCCACAAGGCGGCAAGCACATGCCCAATTAGCATGGTGGTAATGAAAGCTAAAGCATCGCCATGCGAAGCCCAAAGGAAAAGTACAGCCAGGAATTGCAACCCAGCTACCAACAATTGAGCCAGCGAATACAACGCCATTTGGCCGCGTGCTCGCACCGCAATTGTGAATATTGAATAGAACGAAAGAGGAAAAAGCGCCAAGGTGTATAACTTCACCAAAGGCGGGATGGGCCAAAACTCTCCGACAAAAAAAATTCCGCCAACATAAACGACGGAAAGAAACAACTGTCCCCCCAGACCATCAATCAATAGCCACGGCACATCCGTGACGGAGAGTTTGCGGATCAGGATCATATCCATACCGAAGTTCGTAAAAGCATTTCCAACCAACAAGACTGCGGAAGCTAAGGCATATTCACCAAATCCATCTGCGCCAAGCACACGAGCCAGCCAAACGTTCGAGAGAATTGCCAAAGCCTGTGCGCCATATCGAGAAGAGACCGTCCATAAAATATTCTTGAGCATTCAACTCACCGAACAAACGTCCGTAAACGCAGCTCGGCGCGCGTCCAGCCCAGCACGTAGTAGGGAGAAAGCGCCATGCCGCGAAGTTCCATCTTCTTCCAGGCTTTGCGCAAACGAAATTCATGATGCACCCGGCCATGCAAAATTCGATAAAACTCCTGCGGAAACGGACCATGATACAACATGGCAAGGTCGTCCGAATCGATCCAATTCTGCTTTTCACCCAACTCCAACTTAACCCGCTCATGGAACTTCGTCCCTGGTAATGGATAGGACACTGAAATACCAATATCATCTGGCATACAATCGCGCACCATTTTCAAGGTCAATTGCACATCGTCCCAGGTCTCTCCAGGGTAACCGAATTGCAGAAAAAAGCCGGTTTGAATTCCATTTGCATGCAACAATTCAGCGGCGCGATATATATCTTCAACCCGGTCGCCCTTATCCATGGCATCTAAAATCTTTTGCGAACCAGACTCGGCACCGACCCAGACGATCTGACAACCTGCCTTTGCCAGCGCTTTTGCTGTCTTCTCCGTTATCAGATCGGCTCGCTTCAAACACTTAAATGGGATCACAGCATCATGCTCAACCAGCAATTCAGAAAAACGCTCCACCCAATTGGGCTTTAATCCAAAAATATCGTCTGCAAACCAAATATGATCAGGCGCAAAATTTTCCTTGAGCCATTTCATTTCTGCAGCTACATTTTCAGGTGAACGCGAGTTGTACCGTTGTCCCCAGATCGGCTTGGCACACCAATTACAATGATATGGACATCCGCGTGTAGTGACCATATTCATTGAAAAATAGCCATGCCGCTCCAGCCAGAGTTTTTTATATTTAGCAACATCGACCAAGTCCCAGGCTGGGAATGGGAGGGAGTCGAGATTTTTGATGTCAGGCCGGCGGGTGGCGATTAATGAGTACCGAGAAACAAGACCCACAACCTCCCGCGCCTCCTTCCCCGCCGACAATTGATCCAGCAATTCTGCAAGTGTTTCCTCCCCTTCACCAAGGATGCAGTAATCAGCGCCCTGTTTGAGATATGCATCATAATGATCGGTAACGTCCGCCCCACATAAAATGACCATACATCCACGCTCTTTTGCCATGCGGATCATCGTGAAAGCCGCCTCGCGCATTCTCAAAAGGCACATTTTGGAAAGATAATTAAAGTTATCTTCGTAAATGACCGCATATTGCGGGGTATGTTCGTCCAACGACCTTGCCCACTCCTCTTCAGACTCGGCCAACATGGCATCGAACAAAGCCACCTCATATCCCTTTTCACGGATATAACTTGCTGCATACAACGTCCCCAATGGAGGATATGGCTGCATGGCACGCCATAACTTGGGATCAAAGCGAAGATAATACGATTGACCAAATAAGACCCGAGTCATGTAATACTCCCACTCTCGAATAGAGAAGTTAATCGTTCATGAAAAGACTCATTCGTCCCGGCCCGATGATCGTCAAAATTTCCCTGGCATAGGTCAGACGAAAAATTAGCCTCTCGACCCGAACCATATGTACGGTGAATTTTTCCGAGTTGAAATTTCATCGCCCAAGCCTCCAACAGGCTGCCTAACCTGCCATCCAATAAAGCCTCTCCCCAGGCTTGAAATGCAGACGATTTCCCCTCCTGAGGTGTCACAACAGGCGCAGTTCCTGCATGAGGCAAAAAAGAAGCTGTCCACGTATTGACTGAGCGAAAATGCTCATAGGTTTCCAATCCCGAAATCGGGATCATCTGACAGATTTCCCGTGCAGAATACAAGTCGCGGGTTTGCCATTCCAATGCTGATTCGGATACGAGCAGGTTTACACAAATGCGGTCGCCAAACAGGCGCATGACACGCCCAAAGGTGACAGCCAAAGCCCGCGCCAGCCATAACCTTCCTGGCCGTGTAATGAGCATAAAATCCATATCAACATGTTGGGAAAGGTTAAGCATCGCCAGGGAACCAGTCAAGGCTGCCATGCGGACGAAAGGAAGTGCGCCGAGGATGCGTCCATATTGCATCGCACGTTGAAAAGCAGGTTGAGATTTCTGTTCACGTGTTCGGCGTATGTTCACAATAACCTGACGGTGAGCAAGAAAATAGAACCCACCCTCAGTGTGGACAAGGCTCATGTCGTTTAAGCAGGCGGCAAGGTCGGCACGAGGCGCGGGCTTTGTCAAATAACGATGCAATTCGTCAAAGGTCAGGGGATGGTCGAATACATCTGAATATGCTAAAGTTTCGAGGATGGCTTTTTGTATGGATAAATTACTCGTCACATGCAAAACTATAATGTGTGAGGTTGCTTCTGTCAAACCATTTAGGTTGTGAGATTGACTCCAATGTGAGATAATTTTTATTATTGTTATGCATTTAGCCATCGTCAGCCCATTTCCGCCAGCCATTACCGGTATTGGACAATATGGATTTCACACCAGCCGTTCGTTGGCTGAGACCAATGTGTTTGAACGCATCAGCATCGTAGCAGGTGCAGTCAATGATCATGTGGGATATGTGAAAGAGTCAGGACTGGATATTGAATACATCTGGAGCCTGGATAAATCGGATATAGGTATAAAAATTATCAATCAGTTAAAAAAGATAAAACCAGATGTCGTCTGGTTTAACCTGGGGGTAAGTGCATTCGGAAAATCTCCGCTTGCCAATTTATCTGGGTTTGCAGCCGTCCGACAGACCAGACAATTGGGCATTCCAACGGTTGCCACCTTGCATGAAGTTGTGGAACTCAGCGACCTGAGTACACTGCGCGCGCCCGGTGGAGTATTTGCCAAATGGGGCGCACGACTCATCACACGAATGGCCTTTCAAGCCGATGTGGTTTGCCTGACCTTGAAAAACTATACCGATTGGCTTGCCAAACTTGATCCATATAAAAAAAGCATTCACATCCCAATTGGTTCGTATCATAAACCAGACATTCTCTCAGCGCCCAACACTGATAACCTTTTGTTTTTTTCCACCTTTGCGCCATTCAAGGGCATTGAATTTTTGATCTCCGCTTTTAAAGAATTACAACAAACTGAATGGCCCGACTTAAGCTTAACTCTGGCAGGCGCGGAACATCACCGGTTTCCCGGATATGCACAAATGTTGATGGAAAAATTCAGTGCGGTAAAAAATATCCACTGGCTGTTGGCTGTACCAGAAGATCGTGTTCAATCCATTTTTGAACAGGCTTCAATCGTGGTATTGCCTTATTCAGCTTCCACAGGCTCTTCGAGTGTCCTCTTTCAGGCGGCATCCTGGGGGCGTCCCATCCTAGCCAGCAACCTGCCTGAACTTCGTTCGGCTGCCACAGAAAGCGGTTTACATGTGAACTTCTTTGAAGCCAATAATGTACAAAGCCTGGCGAAGCAGCTCCGAGGCATGTTAAGCGACTCTCCAAAACTAAAGAACCAGGTCATTCATAATGCCGAACGCATCCGAACCATTCAACCCTACAATACGGCAAAACATTATCTTGAAGCTTTCGAAATGGCATTCTCCGCCGTCGGCAAACCTGCCCAACTCAAAAACTGGCAGGAAGCCTGATGCCGCGTAAGGTCATTTGGGCAACCCTGTTGGGCTCAATCCTGCATGGGCTGTTCGTCATCACCGGCAGATACCGCTGGAGCTATGATGCATTCACTCATATGCTCTTTGGGAATCACTACCGTGAGAATTGGTTTGGTTTATGGGAGCCGCGTTGGTACACCGGCTTTGAAGTCGTTTCCTATCCGCCATTAATTCATCAACTGATTGGCGCGCTTTCGTTTCTAGTTGGTGTTGAAGCCGCATTTGCTATTCTGCTTTGGGTCGCAGCCAGTCTTGTCCCGCTTGCAATTTATGCATGGAGCCGCATTTTTATGGGTAGGATAACCTCGGCCAATGCCGCGCTGATCTCAGCCATCCACCTGCCGGTTTTTGTCACAGCGCATATCTTCGGCCAACTTCCTTTTCTTGCCGCCACATCCCTCGCTTTATTTGAAATGGCCGCCATCCATCAATACTTAAAAACAGGCCTGGCTCGGTTTTACCTTCTTGCGCTTGCACTCACAGCCACCACGATGGCCGCCCATCATGCTACATTGATGGCGCAGCCTTTTTTGCTCTTCGCGGTCATGCTTGCCTGGGTCTCACGAGATAATCTTCGCCAAACAGCTATACGTCTGGCACAATATCTTTTCCTTGCTGTTCCCATTGGAATATTGGTCATCCTGCCATTTTGGCTGTGGGGGCAAACACAGCAACTTCAGACGCCAATTGACCACCCATCCCGCCACAATTTTTTTCTTTCTCCACTTGCCGCCGCGATCTTTTTTCTACCCTATTATCTTCCGCTTGGCTTTTTCATTCCATTTCTCTTCGCGCGTCTTCACAAAAAACATATTGGTTTGCTGGTAACCTTCATCTTCTTTTTCGTAATGGGTCTGGGCGGCACCACTCCCTTGCCCAATCTTCTATTTGGAAAGAATTGGGAATGGCTAACCTATGACCGCTTCGCCTATTGGGCGAGCCTCCTCCTGATTTCATTTGTAGCAATGGCCTTTCCGCGCCTCAAACGCCGTCGACGCCTGTCCCTGCCCATCAAACCATTCTCTCGCTGGAAGTTGGATGCCACTCATCCGATCCTCGCCATCCTATTCTGTCTTTCTCTTGGTTCGTGGTTATCGCCCATTTGGTTCCCACTCCAACCCATACCCGTCGACATGCAACCCATCGTTGAATTTCTAAAGGAAGATGATCGTTCCGATTGGCGGTATCTCACCTTTGGGTTCGGCGACCAATTCGCCCGCCTTAACCTGCTGACCAGCGCCACTACCATCGACGGCAGTTATCACACCGCACGTACCTTGCCAGAATTACGCCAAAGCGGAATTGGTCAAATTGATACCGCATTTTGGACGGTAAAAGGCACTTCCGCCATCCGCCCAATTTTGAAGGCATCAGGTCAATATGGTGTACGCTGGGGATTCGTTAATCGGTGGGCCTATATTCCGGAGCTGGTTCGAACAGGGTGGGTATATTTAAAGACACTCCCCAACAATGTTCAAGTCTGGGAAAATCCAAACGCCATTCGGCCCAGTCCATTTCAAGCGCCATCTGAGAATAAATTTGAGCGACTTAGTTGGGGTCTCCTGCCCATGCTCTCACTAAGCGCCACTCTCATTTTGGTGGTTTGGTGTCTCCAACCGGGTCACCGCAGCCCCAAATATTCCCCAGGCTAGCCATTGCATGATCCGCCCCGGAACCAATGTCCAGAGATAATGGTCGAACAAGCCGATAATTATCATGGAAAGGATCAATGCTAATGCCGTAATAACTTTTATATCCTGCCAGTATCGGCAACCACGAAATGCCATATAGAAAGGCAATGCCATTAAAGCAGCGTAAAACATGGCACCAGAATACCCCAACTCCATTGCAGCCGCCAAAATGGACACATGCGGCGGTTGGTAACTCATTTTGAAAACCGGATAGTGATCCTGCATGGCGATCACCGAAGCGCCCAACCCTACCCCAGTCCACGGGTTTTGTTCGAGAATACGATAGGCTTGAACAAACAAATACAATCGTTCCACCACTGAGCCGCGTTCCACGCGATTGTTCGAGAAGGAATCATTTACATCAAATCGAGCCGCGGTATATTCACGAGTAATTAATATCAATGGAGATACTGCCATCGCACAAATTACAATCAGGACAAAGGCAGATAACAGTCCACGCCAGTTTCGTTGGTATGTCACTCCAACGAAGATCAACAAGCACCCCGCCACCAATGCTGCCCAGGCGGAACGGGAATACGTGGTGAATAGCCCGGCACTTCCACACACAAAGACGAAGGCCGCCATCATTTTCACCCATGATTTTCCAACCCGCGCCACAACGACAGACAACAATATCACCATACCAAAGGCAAGAAAACCGCCAAGGATATTGGGATGGTCGCTCAAACCATAAGCCCGCAAAAAACGAGTCCCGTTTACTTCAAGAATGCTTATAAACGGAGCAGTTGGGTCAAGTGAATATTCACCCAGCCACTGCAATTTCACGTCTTGTTGAGTCAAAGATTGCGCAACGGCAATAACTGATTGCAATAAAACGCCAATCGCAGCCGGTACAGCGAACCAGACCGCAGAAAAAAGTTCATTGATGATAAAAAGATATAGAACAAGCAACAAGCCATAACGGGTCAGAAGGTAAAAGGTCAATAATGGATCGATGCTGGTTATTAACGAGATCATAGCCGAGGCCAGGAGTCCAGCCAATGGGAAGCCAACTGCTATGGGTCCCAAAAAGAGGCGTCTCGGCTTCAACATTAAGGATAGTATCCAAAAGATAACAAGCGCCAACAGACCAACATCCATGGCGTAAAAAAGAAAGTCTGTGTAATCGCCAAAAATTCCCAAACGTGGATGCGCTATAGCAACCGTTCGCAAGCGAAAGGGAATCAAAATCAACATCAACGCAAAGGAAATGCGAGCACAAATGCGTAAGTTTTCAGCCAGTTTATTTTTATCAAACATCCGGCGTATTCTAATATAATCCCCCGACTATGAATGTTGCTATTGTTCATGAATGGTTAACCACGTTTGGCGGCACGGAACGCCTGCTTGTTGAATGTTTGCAACTTTTTCCACAAGCTGATGTCTTTGCACTCACTCACACCCCGCAAAACTTTCAACACACTGCGTTGAAAGATATCAAAGTTCATACGACCTTTTTGCAAAACGTTCCAGGGATCGACCGGCACTATCGTAAACTCCTGCCATTGATGCCCTATGCCATTGAGTCTTTGGACGTCAGTGGATATGACCTTGTCATTTCCCTTTCACATGCCGTTGCTCATGGAGTTAAGACCCATGATCGGCAGACTCACGTTTCCTATATCTCGACGCCCATGCGCTATGCCTGGCATATGCGTGATGACTATTTAAAATTGCACGGTCTGACCAATCCCTTAGTGCGCCTCGCCGCAAACGGGACCTTGAACCTGCTTCGCCAGTGGGACGTCTTCGCCTCCGCCCGATCTGATGCATTGATCGCCAACTCCAATTGGACAGCGTCTCACATCCGTGAAGCCTGGGGGCGAGATGCGCATGTCATCTACCCTGCTGTGGATATTGATCGGTTTACACCAGCCAGACAGCGCGAAGAGTATTATCTGTTTGTGTCGCGTCTAGTGCCATACAAAATGGGAATTGAGATCGTCAAAGCATTTAATTTGCTTGGCTTCCCTCTTGTTATCATCGGTGATGGACCCGAACTTGAACACATTCGAGGTCTTGCCAAAGAAAACATCACGATCATGGGGTATCAACCGGATGCTGTTGTCACTGAATTCATGAACAAAGCCAAAGCCTTTGTGTACATGGCAACCGAAGATTTTGGGATTGCCATGGTCGAAGCGCAGGCGGCGGGATGTCCTGTCATTGCATATTGCAAGGGCGGCGCATCGGAGATCGTGCGAGATGGAGAGACAGGGCTTTTGTTCAAAGAACAAACATCCGAAGCCTTAGCGGATGCAGTCTTGAAATTTGAATCAATGAACTTAAACAGCAAAGCCGCATCAGACAATGCGGCCCGCTTTTCTGCTGAAAGATTCAGGCGGGAATTTTTAGATCATATTCAAAAGATTGCTTCGTCGGGAAAAGCACCCTCCTCGCAATGACATACTCCTTATAACACTGCTTTCGCCAGAGCTTCCAGCCCGGCAAGATCATCTAAATCCAGCCATTGGAGCATGATGCGCTGTAAGCCAGCTTCTTGTAACCGATGAAGTTGTTCCTGCACTTCATTTGCTGAACCAACAATAATTCCGCGCTGTTGCAACTTATCCTTGGTGCGCCCGCGTGCCTCGATCTTTTCTCGTAGAGAAGCTTCGGTATGCCCGAAGATACAGCCTGTCATCATAGATCGTCTCACAGAATGTAGATCACGGTTTGCATCGGTCAAAGCATCATCGATGCGTTGATTGGCTTCTTTGAACTGCTCCAGTGACAGAAAAACAGCATTCCACTCGTGAGCGAATTGAGAGACAAGCCTCGGCGTTGTCTTCTGCCCGTTTCCGCCGACCAAGATGCGAGGTCCGCCAGGGCGAAGCGGACGTGGGAGTAGAGTCGCTTCACGGAGCTGATAAAACGTCCCGTCGAAGGAAAGAGGCGTTGCACTATTCAAGAGTCCAGTAATGACTTGCAAACCTTCTTCAAATCGTTTGAAACGCGGCTTGGTATCCAAAAGATCGAAGCCAAAGAGATGATGTTCACGTTCCTGCCAGCCAGCGCCCAGACCAAGTGTGAGACGTCCGTTTGAAAGGTCATCCACCGCAGCTGCCATGCGAACCGTAAGCGCGGGGTGACGGAAAGAGACCGGCGTCACCAGCGAACCGAACTCGATGCGTTTGGTGTTGGAAGCCAACCACGTAAGCGAGACCCACAACTCCAACGAGTCTTTATCGGGCGGGTCCATATTGGTGAAATGGTCAGACCGATACAAACCGACAAAACCAGCATCTTCAACAAGGCGGGCAATATTTTGCCAGCGCGCCCAATTCAACCCGTTCTGCCCTTCGAGCATGATCGCGATCTCAAGCATGTAGAACTCCTTTCAAGCTGAGTCTACTTCAAAAAAAGACC
>DAOQPR010000033.1:0-14525 GCA_035333265.1 Anaerolineales bacterium | reverse complement strand
GCTGGTCAACCCGATACCTTACATCATGGTCGAGGGTCGCATTTACGAAGCGGCCATCATCGCCGCACAATTCTTTCTCGTCGGCGGGTTTTACTTCCTCCTGCCAGCGCTCGATAAACCTGCACTCCTGCCACTTGCTTTGGCCGGTCTATTTTTTGCGCTTGCCATCGGCGCACGTACACCGCTTGCCCCCGGTGTTGGGCTTGTTTCGCTCCTGCTTTGTATATGGGCATTTCAAACCCAACGCCAACGAATGATTCCTCTGTTGGCCTCGTTTGCCATACCGCTTGTCATCAGCGCCGCGGGTTATATGGCCTACAACCAGGCCCGCTTCGACTCCGTCACAGAATTTGGATTTCGCTATCAACTCACCAGCTACAACCTTTACAAAAACCTGGACCAAACTCTCTCGGTTGCTTACTTTCCGCCCAATATTTACAAGACCGTCCTAAATCCTTTGGAAAGGCGCGAGGCCTTTCCCTACGTGTTTCCAAATCGTTGGGCCGGGCCAGAATGGCTGACCAATTATCAACCCGGCATGTATCTGACCTTCACAGAAAATATCACCGGCATTCTCATCAGTAGTCCGTTCCTTTTGCTGGGTCTACTTTCCATTGTTCGCGCCAAAGCCAACATACGTTGGATTCTTTTCGCACTCTCACTAGCCGCTCTCGGAATTTTCCTCACCCTGCTAACGTACTTCTTCATTGCCATGCGTTATCTGCTGGATCTGATTCCCACTCTGACCATCCTTGCAATTATCGGCTTTTGGCATGGCTTTGATCTCTTCAAAAATAAAAAAGCCTACATCTTTATTGCCTTGATTTTGCTGGCCTACACCCTCAGTCTCAGCCTGCTCATTTCCTACTCCGGCAATTTGGAGCTTTTCAAAATTCATAATCCGGAACTCGTCAAACAACTGACCTGGACATTCAATACCTTAATTCGATAACCATCCGCCTCGATCTGGAACTTGAGCCTGACTCTGTTCCCAAGCCTGATTCTCGTCTGATGCCTTTTGTTGTACAATCACCTCACAGGAGATTCCATGAGCGACTTTTTGACCTTTCTCAATACAGCTGATCTCGATACATTAACCCAGGTGCCCGGGGTCACCCGCCAACTGGCAGGGAATCTCATCGCTGCTCGTCCATTCAATTCTGTAGAGGAATGTCTGCACGTCAAAGGTATGGGGAAGACCCTGCTGGCAAAATTGCAGACTCATGCCGAGGCGTTGGAGATCGGCCAGGGAAACAAGGCCATGATCCCGGTCCAGCAGGAGGCGTTGCCCGCCATACCCGAGCAGACTCCGCCTGCGCAGGAACCGGTCAAAGAGCAGGATTCTTTCTTCAAGCGCTTGGGGCGGGCATTCCTATTCTTCATTCGGGCTTTGGTGCGATTGATCATGCTTGCCATTTTGATCGTAGCCATTGGCGCATTCTTTTATTATGGTCTGCCATACATCACCGAGACGTTCATAGCACCGGTCGAGCGGAACACCGCACAGATCGGCCAGCTTGAGGCGCAGGTTGCCGAGTTGCAAACCCAGTTGGAGGACATGAACACACGCCTTGCTGCGCTTGAAGGTTCGGTGGAGGCTCATACGGAGTCGCTCCAAAATCTGGAATTCATGCAAGCTGAGATCGAAGCACAGCTTGAGGAAAATAACAATAAGGTTCTGCTTGAGTTGAAACGTGAGATCATGTTCACGCGCGCCTTGGATGTACTGGCGCGGGCACGGCTGTATTTGGCGCAAAGCAATTTCGGCCTGGCACAAACAGACGTCCAAACCGCACGCGACCTGCTGGCCGAACTGCAAGCTGAAAAAGAAGATGATGTTTTGGAAAAAGCCATCGAAAGGTTGGACCTGGCGCTTGCAAATTTGCCCGACTTCCCTGTGGTGGCTTCGGGTGATCTGGAGATCGCCTGGCAAATTCTGGTTTCTGGGAATGCTCCTGCCGCCACGGCCACGTTTACACCGACACCCACACCTGCCGCATCAGAAACTTTTACTTCCACTCCGGCTATTGTCGAAACACCAACGATGACGCTCGAAGCCACCTTCACACCCACACCGTTCGATATCCCCACCGCAACTGCCACACCATAAGATATGGAACTCCGGGAGAATTTCCCGGAGTTCTTTTTTATGATATTTCCTCATCGGGCGGGTATAATCGCAAAAGTTATTATTTCTTTAGGAGATAAACACATGGCACAAAAACTAAAATTCGGTACTGATGGTTGGCGCGGAGTCATTGCAGAAGATTACACCTTCGATAACGTGCGCCGCGCCGCACAAGGATTTGCATCGTACATGCTTTCACAGGGTAAAAAAGGCGAGTGGATCATCGTCGGCCACGACAAACGTTTTGGCAGTGAACACTTCGCCGCTGCCACAGCCGAGGTGCTGGCTGGCAATGGGTTGAAAGTGTACTTAACCCAGGAAGCCACCCCTACCCCAGTGATCGCCTATGCCGTAGTGGACAAAAAAGCCGCAGGCGCAGTGAACATCACCGCCAGCCACAACCCGCCGACCGATAATGGATTCAAGGTCCGCAATGAGACCGGCGGCGCCATCGACCCGGATGGATTGAAGCAGATCGAAAACGGCATTCCGGATGATGTCAAAGATGTGAAGGTTAAATCATATAAAGAAGCCGAAGCCGCTGGCGAGATCGTCAAGTTCGATGCGGCTACCCCTTACATCGAGCATCTCACCCGCGACGGTCTGATCGACCTTCAGCCCATCAAGGATGCCGGTCTGACCGTGATGGTGGATACCATGTGGGGCAATGGCGCGGGCTGGTTCCCGCGTTTGCTGGCAGGCGGCAAGACCAAGGTGATCGAGATCCATAACGAGCGCAATCCCTCCTTCCCGGAGATGAAGCGCCCGGAACCGATCCGCCCGAATATTGATGTGGGTCTGCAAGCTACGGTGACAAATAAAGCCGATGTCCTGCTCATCACCGACGGCGACGCCGACCGCTGCGGCATTGGCGATGAGAACGGTGAATTCATCAATCAATTGCGTGTGTATGCCTTGCTGGCTTACTATTTGCTCGAAGTGCGCGGCGAACGCGGCGATATTGTCAAAACCCTTTCCACGACAGGTATGCTGAACAAACTCGGCGAGATCTACGGTGTGCCCGTGCATGAGACCGGCGTTGGTTTCAAGTATGTCGCGCCGAAAATGACCGAGACAAATGCGCTCATCGGCGGCGAGGAGAGCGGCGGCTATGCCTTCCGCGGCAACGTGCCCGAACGCGATGGCATTCTGGCAGGCTTGTACATGCTTGATTTCATGGTTAAGACTGGCAAGAAACCGACTGCATTGCTCAACGACTTGTTTGCGAAAGTCGGCGGTGAATATTTCTACGACCGGGTGGATAGTCCCTTTAGCGGCGATCACGAGTCACGCAAGCAGATCATCCGCGATAATTATCCCGCCACACTGGGCGGACTGAAAGTAACCGAGGTCATCACCGTGGACGGCTTCCAATTCAAAATGGAAGATGGCGGCTGGATGCTCATCCGCTTCTCGGGCACGGAACCGATCCTGCGTGTGTACTGTGAGACGCGGCACGCCGACAAGGTGCAGGCGATCTTACAGGATGGGTTGAAGGTGGCGGGGGTGAAGTAACGAGTAACGAGTTACGAGAAATGAGTTAGCAGGTTGGAGGTTGAACCTTCCAACCTGCTAATTTTTTTATGGTTACCCTTTGCGCTTCAATGCCAAAACCAGTCCCAAAAAGATCGGCAGAATGGCAGCGCTCCCACACAGCGGGTTGGAGGGCGTTGGTGTTGGCGTGTTTTCTGTTTGTGGTGTGTCAGTAGGCTCAGGTACATTTTGAGCGGTTGGGGGTAAAGCCGTCAGAGTTGGCACAAAGGTTGGGGTGGCCGCGCCGCCATAAGGTGTGGGGGGAATCGGCGTAGCGGTCAGACCAAGAAAATCAAAATCTTCCAGAGGCACTTTGGAAAAATCATCCACAGCCGCGGGATCTTTGACAGCTAATGCTTCTGGCACGGAGTAATAGATCTCAGCCAAAAGATCATGCGCCAGTTGATTATTCGGGTCGAGTTCAAGGGCGGTCTTAAGCTGGCTCAACACAACCGGCAACAAGCCATCAATGTCCGTCATACTATTGAGATAGAAATCCCAATAGTAATGTGACCACAATAATTCAGCATGCCCATAATGCCAAAGCGAGTCGTTGGGAAGGAGGGATAAGCAAGTTTCATACGCCTTCTTGCTTAAATCATACATCTCCAACCCGGGGGCATCGTTGCGTAGAAAGCCCCTGGGGTTCATGATGATGTCTTTGTATGCCTTGCCCAGCCGCCCCCATGCCTCACCATCTGTTGGATTCTTTGTGACTGTATCGCTTTCCTTCAACACATTTTTCCAAACCGAGGGAGCCAACACAATGAATTGCAGATTGCTCTCGAAAGTTGGTTCCAACTCCTCAAAATGCCAGCGGACTTCATTCCCGCCTATCACTCCGCCGGGAGTTGGCTCACTGTACCCGAACACATCCTTCATCCAGACATTTTTATCATTCGCTTCATAGGGCAGGCGCAGAATAATATCCGCACTGCCGATGGTTCCATTCCAGCCTGCGCCGGTTTCCAATACATATTTGAAGACTTCATATGGGAAATAACCGAACCCTTCCACAGTGTATATCACTTCAATAAAAACTTCCTCACCCGGCGGGAAGGTCACATCGAAGATCGCCCAGGGAATCTCGCCGCGTTCCTGAAACGAAGCATCATTATTGAGAAATGGCTGTACTTCCCTGCGCGTCGGAACAGATTGGTGATTCACTCTCACATCGATTTCCGCGATCTCCGGAAAACCGCCAAAACCGTCGGAGTTGCCGTTGAAGAACGAAAGAGGAAAACGCACGGCCATTGTCTCTTCCACACTGCCGAGGTTAATCATAGTAAACACGGCCTCGGTCCTGGCAATGGCTCCATTATCATCTGCCGGGTCTTCTGAAACGATCAACGTCACAGTTTCGGCAGCCATGCGCACCTGCGTCGTCTCCGCGCCCGGGTTGACATTCGAGCCGGGAACGGTTTCCGGCGGGGCAACATCGGCATGGACCTGCCGCGGAAAGATCGATATCAATATAAGCAGAATGATGGATAGCGAGATATATTTCTTCATTTTGGACTCCTCTTCGCCGGGTGTGAGATGCAAGTAGGATTAACTATAAAGGGATTAAAACCATTGGTCAATTGACCAATGGTCGTGGTACACAGATTAAGTCAACTGGCTGAAAGAAAAACCGAAGGAAACAGGCTGATATAATCACCAATCTATGCAACTCACCGATACTCATTGCCATCTTGATTACGACAAATACGACCCAGACCGCGCAGAGGTCATTCAACGCGCAAAGGATTCAGGGTTGATTCGAATCCTGGTTCCAGGACTCCAGCACAGGTCCAGTAAAGAGGCGCTGTTGTTGGCAGAGTCAAATCCGATGGTGTATGCGGCGGTCGGGTTTCATCCCACCGATTTGGATGAATTCTCCGAAGCCACTTTCCAGAAAGTAAAAGAACTGGCACAGCATCCAAAAGTCGTTGCCATCGGCGAGATCGGCATCGATTATTACTGGGTGAAGGAAGATGAAAAACGCACCTTTCAACGGGAAGCGCTCAAACAACAACTTTCTTTTGCAAAGGAAATGAGCAAGCCGGTTGTCATTCATATGCGTGAAGAAAACGATGACTGGTTTGGGCAAGCCTCTATTGACCTACTCGACATCCTGGCTGAATGGCAAAACAGGCTGACAGGCACACTTAAAGAAAAACCCGGCGTCCTGCATTCCTTCAATGGCACCCTTGAGACTGCTCAAAAAGCGCTGGCGCTCAACTTTTACATCGGCGTCACCGGCCCCGTCACCTACAAAAATGCAGATAAAAAGCGCGAAATTATTAGCCAAATTCCCCTTGACAGATTGCTCATCGAAACAGACGGGCCTTTTCTCACTCCCGTACCATTTCGTGGCAAAAGGAACGAACCCGCCTTTGTTCGTCATATTGCTGATAAAATAGCGGAAATCCATTCCAAAAGCCCTGCGGAGATCGCCGCCCAAACCACAAGCAATGCGGCGCGTCTTTTTGCATGGGGAGATTGACTTGAACGCTGTTACTTTCCTTTCACCCGTTACCGAAGAAATAAAACTTGTCGAAGAAAAAATGCGATGCCAGGCCGATGAAGCCCATTCGGACCTGCGCGCCGCGCTGGAACACCTGCTTGCCGCCGGCGGTAAGCGCATCCGACCCACCCTGGGCCTGCTCGTTGGGAACATGCTGGGTGCGCCGCTGGAAAAGCTCGTCACCCTTGGCGCAGCAGTGGAGCTGCTCCACACAGCCACCCTCGTCCACGATGACCTGATCGATGGTGCGCTCTTGCGCCGCGGAATGCCCACCCTCAACGCGCGCTGGTCACCGCCTGCCACCGTGCTCACGGGAGATTTTCTCTTTGCACGTGCCGCGAAACTCGCCGCCGATACCGACCATCTGCCGCTGATGAAATTATTCTCCGAAACGCTGGCCACCATCGTCAACGGCGAATTAACCCAAATGTTCACTTCACGCGGCCTCATCAATCGCGACAATTACAACAAACGCATTTATGCCAAGACCGCATCATTATTTGAGATGACCTCCCGTGCCGCGGCCATGGTCAGCCCGGCTGATGAACCCTCCATAGATTCCATGCAAACCTTTGGCTATGAGGTTGGGGTAGCCTTTCAGATCGTGGACGACATTCTCGACTTCACCGGCGATGCCTCTGCGGTCGGTAAACCGCTCGGCTCCGACTTACTTAACGGCCTGGTCACCCTCCCAGCCATTTACTACGCCGAAGCCAATCCAAACGACCCGGATGTTCTCTCCCTGCCCAATGGCGGCTGGACCAACAGCGAAAACATGAATCGGCTTGTGGAAAAGATCCGCGCTACCGATGCATCTAAACATGCTTTGAGTGAAGCGGAACGGCATGTCGAATCCGCGCTCGCCTGCCTCGACTCTATGCCCGCCTGTGCTGAACGTGATGCGCTTGAAAATCTGGCAAAATATATTGTCGATCGAAAAGTTTAAGTCGTCAAATAGTTGAATGGTCAAGTAGTCTTTCTGATCTCCATTCATCCTTCCTCTTTCATCCTTCAACATTTCCACCATGCCCAACCCAAGAAAACCCTTTCGCTTCAACGTCGGTTTCATCATTCATGAAGAAATCGGCTATAACCACGACTTCCCTTTCGATCTCGAAAAGTTCACCCTTGGCGGTGACCTTGAATTACGCGACCTGCAAGGCAATGTTAACGTCGGCAAGACGCCTCAGGGATTGATTGCTCAGGGAAAATTCTCCGCCCAGACCACGCTCAATTGCGCCCGTTGTCTGATAGATTTCGAATATGAGCTTGATTGGGAGTTCACCGAGCTTTACGCTTTCGATCAGCGCTCCATCACCGACTCGGGGTTGCTCCTGCCGGATGACGCCCATCTCGACGTGGAGGATCTTTTGCGCGAATACGCACTGCTTGAAATTCCAATCAGCCCGCTCTGTACACCTGATTGTCAAGGCCTATGCGCAGAGTGCGGTCAAAACCTAAATGAAAAGGATTGTGGTCACCGCCCGGATGAGCCCGATTCGCCCTTTGCGAAGTTGAAGGATCTGCTTCAGTAAACCCACATGCCACCTGTTCATACGGGTGGTTTTCCCTTTTTCTTATGAAATTTGCCATTCCCAAACCAATTCGCATCCTGCTTACATTAGTTGCCCTTGGACTGTTGATCTTTGCGCGGGTTCAGATCGGCCTAGGGACGGATGTCCCCAATTCGAATTTTTCTTTCTTTTGGCTGGCAGGGCGGATGATCCTGGACGGGCAAAATCCATACGATGAGGCCCAATACCTTGCCGGGCACGATGCCAACGGCATGGAATGGCAGCCAAACAAGATATTTCCATATCCGCTACCGATGGCGTTGTTTTGTATTCCGCTTGGGTTCTTTTCCATGTACACTGCCAATCTTCTCTGGCAGGTCACCACGCTTTTATTGACGGCTCTGGCAATTTATGTCTTATTGAAACATTGGCAGGGAACATCCCATCACAATATGCTGGTACCAATATTTTTCTTTATGCTTGCCTGGGGACCGTTGTACATGACCATTCAGGTTGGCGCGGTCAGTGTTTTTAGTTTGGTTGTTCTTTTGGGCGCCATTCTCCTACTGGAAAGAGATAAATCATTGGCGGCAGGGATTCTCCTGGCTTTCACCATGCTCAAACCACCACAAGGATTAACTATTCTATTACTGGTTGGGGTCTGGTTTTTAGCCAGACGTGACTGGAAAGGAATCATCGGTGTGGCCCTGGGTGGGCTCATCATTTTCGTCGTTGGCTATATTCAAGATCCGCAATGGGTTCAAAAATTCCTCGGTGCCGGTGATGCTGTCATGGCACGGACTCTGGGTGTCCATTCAAATGTGTGGGCATTTGCCTATATTGCCTGTGAAGGAGCATCTTTGTGCTCGAATATTTTTGGGGGAATATTAAGTTTGAGTCTGCTTGGAGGGGCTGCCCTGCTCCTTTGGCGGAATCAGGCCCAATGGTCAGCATGGGAGGCGATGAATGTCATCATCCCTGTGGGTTTTGTGAGTACCATTTATCTTTGGGTGTACGATCAACTTCCATTTGTCATCCCCATTGTATGGATCGTGGGCACGTTGGTTCAGAAACAACGCAGTATTCTCTTTGCATTTATCTTTTTGATCCTGCTTGATCTTGTATCCATTTTTGCTGTTGGAAAATTGGCGCTGACCAATAAGGATTTATGGAGTTTGGGTTCAACTGTAATGGTGTTGTTGTTTCTCTTCATTGCCCGGCGCGTAAAGCAGAGACCTGCTAAGGAAAAAATATCTGTCGCTGCTTAATTTTATTGAAGTAATCAAGCGACTGCGCAGGAATTATTATCTACCTCTTAGATAGGAAAGCAACGTTCCAAATCCGCCAATAAAACCCAGCACAATGATAAGCAAACCAGCCGGTATGCGTGTTGTATCATCAATATTAGGTAAGAAGGTGGGGATCACCAAAAGAGGTGGAGGTGTAAAGGTGGGTAAACGAGTTGGGGTGATCGGTTCAATAAACGCAGCCGCCAAGGTTGGATCAATGGTCGGGGTGGATGCCGGAGTGGGAGTACTTGGAGCAGGTATAACTGGCAGTTTGGCATTTTTGATCACAGTAACATAAGGGCCATAAACCCATGCTACAGAGCCTGTCACGCCGGGGTAATAGATTTGAATCCATGTGTCGTCTTCCGAAATACCAAGTGCGGGAACTTCCTGTCCGGTTAATAAGATACCTACGGATGGGTATAGGTAGGAACTCGGGCCCGAATAGACTTTTACAATTTCAAGGTCAAGGTTGACGCGCACGATCATTCCGGTTGCAGTGCCGGTGACTGTGGGTATGGAACCGGTCGGCTGTTGAGCGTAAGCGGTCGAAAGAGATGGGCCTTGCCAAACGGCTAAAATCCCGATGCTCATTAAGAGCAAAAATAATATTAATCGTTGTTTCTTATCGAACATATCAGATCAACGCCGAAACAGGGAAAGTAAAAAACCGAACACTCCCAGAATTGTAAAAGAGATAATAATCGCCGCCCAGGGAATATAGCCAGCGGTCGATACTACCGCCTCAGGGTAAATGTGGGGAGTAATTGCAGGGGGGGGAGTAAACGTTGGCAGGCGGGTGCTCGTCGGCTCGATGATGAATTGTGCAGCAAGAGTTGGGTCAATGGTCGAGGTGGCTGGCGGCACCGGGGTTGGAGGCGGCTCTACGACCTGAAGGGTTCCAGGCGGTGAAACTTGCACAAGCGGGGAATATACCCATCCTTTGCCGCCAGGGGCAGAGGGAAATTCGATCTGGATCCAATCTCCTCCTTGAGATCTTCCTAAAGCAGGGGCAGTAGAGCCGGTAAGTAAACTGCCCACGATCGGGTAGATTGTGGAACTCGGGCCCAAGCGCACATTGATCTGCGGCTCCTCAGTTATAACTGTAATATAGATCCCAGTTCCAGAGCCGGCAGGTGTTGGCTCCTGAGCCAGGACAAGGGTGGAGGAGGGGACGAAGAAAATCCCGGCCAGAAATAAGGCGGGAATTATATAAAAGGATAGTTTGTGAAACCAGTTTCGCATCATTTCGTTATATTCTTATCAAGGAGAATCGCAAAGCGATTATAATCGAGTTCATGGAACGAAAAATTTATCACGGCAGAATCAAACCAGTCGATATAGCTCAAGCCTTACTGGCTGAATTCAATCAAGGTAACATGCGCGCACAAATATTGGGGCAAAGTGACAAGATCGTCGTCCAAATTGGGACGCGGCCCGACGCAACATCTGGCGGACAGACTGCCATGACGGTTACCATTCAGACCCTTGAAGAAGGGATCATGGTGGAACTAGGTCAACAAGCCTGGCTTGGTGTGGCGGCCAGCCTTGGAATGAGTGCTCTGGCGGCTCTCAAGAATCCATTCAGCCTGCTCGGCCGTTTGGATGATATTGCGCAGGACATCGAAAACTTGCAGATCAATGAGCGTATTTGGCAGGTGATTTCTCAGTCTGCCAGGGCTGCTGGAGCATCTGCAGAGCTTTCTGAAAACCTCAAGCGCACTACGTGTGAATATTGCCATGTAGCCAACCCGGTAGGGGAACCGTCCTGCATTGCTTGTGGAGCGCCACTGGGCAGGGTTCAACCCACCACTTGCCACCATTGTGGATATGTCGTGAAACTCAACGATAAGACCTGCCCCAACTGCAAGAGACCCCTCTAATTACCAAAAAAGTATTGATTTGTGGGTATGGGTTGGGATTGGAAATTAATAAAACCTTCGAATATGTTTATTGGGCTTGCGGAAAAATACAGCGCATTCTATAATGCTTTTTAGAGTGCGCTGTTATGAATTTACGTGAAATAGAAACCCGCCTGCAACAACTGATCGAGGTGGACCTTTTAAAGGTTCTGCCAGGCAAAAGAGTGGAAGATATTATTATCCAAAAGCTCGCAGTTGTTGTTCAACAATACAGGGATGTCAAGCAAAATAACCTCGCCTCAATGCCCAACGAATTTACCCTGAGTATGCATCCCGAAAGTGCCAAAGAATGGGCCGATCAAAACTTGCTTGCAGTTGTGTTACATTCCCTGGTCACAGTGGCGCATGAAGCAGGAATTAAGTTTACAATTGCCCCGGCACTTAATATCAGAACAGATGAAAATATTCCCATTAAGGACGTGGAGATCAAGGCATCCCATCGGATGGAAGCTATGGCAGAAACAAATGCAACACCCTTGCAAACTGGTAACCTGGAAGACACAGAAAAAATTCCTGAAAATGCATTCCTGATTGTGGAAGGAGTGAAGATCTATCCACTTAACCAGGCCGTGGTCAACATCGGCCGGCGGCTGGATAATCAACTGGTCATCGATGACCCACGTGTCTCACGGAACCATGCCCAATTACGGTCGATCAAAGGTCGTTTTGTGGTCTTTGATTTAAATTCAACGGGCGGCACCTTTGTCAACGGCCAGCGTACGAGCCAGAGTGTGTTATATCCAGGGGACGTCATCTCATTGGCCGGGGTTGCGCTTATCTTTGGGCAGGACAATCCCCCGCCCAGGCCTGACCTAAAAGATACAGCACCTCTTTCAAACCTGGCAACTGAGCGCCCTACAGCCATACTTTCGAAAGACCATTCCACTGCAAAATTCAATAAAAAATGAGCGGTTCCATTGCCCTCGCCCTGCGACTTCTGGCAGCCCTGGCTTTATATGGATTTCTAGGGTGGGCACTCACATTCATGTACCGGGAAGTCCGGCGGCAAAGTGTGGTTTTATCAAATCGTCGGGTTCCAGGAATTAGTATCATGGTCAAGCAGGCCGGTGGGGCAACCTCCATGAGATATTTCAGCCAGGCAGAAATCACCGTTGGTCGTGATCCAGGCTGCGACATCCCTCTTTTAGATGAAACTGTGTCAGCCCGTCATGCTCACCTCACCTATCATCATGGACAATGGTGGTTGGAAGACCTGACATCCACCAATGGAACCAAATTGAACGATTTACGAATTACCACCCCAACTGTGATTACATCGGGAGATGAAATTCGCTGCGGCAGTATTGGGCTATCCATAAGCCTGTCCGAAAATGTTGTGATTGAACCAACCCAAAGAATAAAAAAGACTTGATATCCTACTAATCATGGGGAAAGTTCGCACGCGTTCCACAAAAATGAAGTACCATTAGAAAAATGAACGACCAAACCCAAAGCCGGCTCTTGCAATGGTCGGCCGTCTTTCTTACCCTGCAATCGATCATTCTTACCATATCTCCAGCCGTTCGTGAGCGAACCTGGGATGTGGATTATAGACTCTCGCACTGGATTGGCCTCCTCGCCTGGGGGGTATTAACATTTCTTGCGCATCGCGCCTTAACCCGTTATCTGCCCGAACGTGACCCATACCTTTTCCCCGCTGCAGCTATTCTGAGCGGGTGGGGCATGTTAGCCATCTGGCGCCTTGATGAAAATTTTGGCGCCCGTCAGGCCCTTTGGTTTGGGATCAGCATCATCCTGTTTATTCTTGCACTGCGGTATCTAAAGAATCTGCTTTTTCTCAAAAACTACAAATACCTTTTTTTGTTTGGTGGTCTGCTTATAACCACCCTTACATTAGTATTCGGAACCAATCCCCTTGGGCTGGGGCCAAGGCTATGGCTGGGTTGTTGCGGTGTATATTTTCAGCCTTCAGAACCACTCAAAATTCTCCTGGTGATTTACCTTGCATCCTACCTTGCGGATCGGGCCAATATTCGGCTGCTTTCTTTTCCGCTGCTTATCCCAACTTTAATGGTCACCAGTCTGGCGCTTCTTCTTCTGGTTGTCCAGCGTGACCTTGGCACGGCATCCATTTTTGTTTTTATCTTTACGATATTCCTCTTCATTGCCTCAGGCAAAAGACGTATTCTTATTGGCACTGGTTTTTTCCTACTTTTGGCGTTATTGATCGGATACTTCCAAATCGCCATCATCCACACTCGTGTAGTGGGCTGGCTTAACCCATGGGATGACCCCACTGGAAATTCATACCAGATCGTACAGTCCTTATTGGCAGTGGCTAGCGGGGGAACAATTGGGCGTGGACTTGGTATTGGAAGTCCATCCCTCGTCCCGGTAGCGATCTCAGATTTTATCTTTGCCGCTATTGCAGAAGAAACGGGTCTGGTCGGGACATTGGGTTTGATCGCCATTATTTGGGTGATTCTTGCCCGCGGCTTGATCACCTCTCTGCGTGCTGCAGATATATTCCGTCGTTATTTGGCTGCCGGAGTAGTAGCATACCTGGGCATTCAAAGCCTGTTGATCATTGGCGGAAACATCCGCCTTCTCCCATTAACCGGTGTTACGCTTCCTTTCGTTTCCTATGGTGGTTCCTCATTATTGACTTCTTTCACTGCACTGTTTCTGCTGCTGGTCATAAGTAATATCGAAGATGATGAGCCAGCCCCAATTTCCAATCCACGTCCCTATTCTGTGCTCGCCGCAATGTTCGCACTCGGCTTTGCTGCTTGTGGATTAACCCTGGCCTGGTGGTCCATCTACCGTGCTCCAGATTTGCTGACACGAACAGACAACCCCCGCAGGGCGATTGCAGACAGATATGTGTCACGCGGAGAATTGGTCGATAAAAATAATCAGCCGATCAGCATTACCACAGGGGAAAGCGGTTCATATATCCGTGAATATCTTTACCCTGATTTAGCACCAATAATTGGCTATACGCATCCTGTTTTTGGACAGGCAGGGCTGGAAGCCAGCCTGGACGAGTATCTAAGAGGGCTGCAAGGAAACCCGAGCAGTATGATTCTCTGGAATCAAATGATCTACGGTACTCCCCCTCCAGGATTGGACGTGCGATTGAGTATTGACCTTTCACTGCAACGTGAAGTCGATCAACAACTGGGCAGTCGTCATGGTGCTGTTGTATTGCTCAATGCAGAAACTGGTGAAGTGCTGGTTATGGCATCGCATCCCACATTCGATCCCAATAAATTAAGCGAAGAAGGCGAATTTTTATTACAAGATAAGGACTCCCCGCTACTTAACAGGGCAAGCCAGGGACTATATCCAATTGGTTCAGCAGTTCTTCCGCTGATCGCAGCACAATTTGGAAATGAGTCACCGACTGAACAGAGCCTGCGTGTTTTCTATGAAGAATTAGGGTTTTATCAAGCGCCTCTTACAGATATGCCTGTCACATCAGATAAGCCAGGCGTCAACACTGAAATGCTGCGAGTCAGTCCACTACAAATAAGCATTGCCGCATCCGCTTTAAGCAACGGAGGTATATTGCCCACCCCCCGAATTGCCACAGCCGTGAATACAGGTGAGCAAGGCTGGGTCGTGTTTCCAGCGTTGGAGCAGCCAAAGTTGGTGCTACAGGCAGAA